>NZ_JAFLWG010000027.1:0-55411 GCF_017316315.1 Enterococcus sp. DIV1298c
ATTTTAAAGAAGATAAGTACCTGCAAAAAATTATCAATCAAAAAATTGAGTTACCTTACAGCTTACATCCTAGTAATATATGGACCAACTATTTTAAAAAAATTGAAACTACTTTTTCGATAAATATTTCTGTAAATCTAATTGAACTCTTTATTAAAGAACAAAGAAACCTTAGAGAAAGAAAAATATTTCATTACTATTTGATAGAGGAATTAGAAAAGAGAAATAAGAAAGATATTGTCCAAATCGAGCAACAATTAATAGTTATCTATTTATATTTATTTTATCATAGTGAGTACAAAGAATTAGTTGATACTGGGGGAATCACTATTATTAAAGATCATTGTAACGAATTTACGGCTGTGATTAAAAGTTTATTAAATGACAATGATGAATATCCATCACCTTTTATAAGAAATAGAAAAGGATATTATCTTTATGAGAAAGTATTAAAACTGAAGTATTCTGAAGTAATAAAGCTTTTAAATGATACCAATATTAATGAGCACCTTATTTCCTATGGCTCATTAAATGATGAACTTTCCGAGTATATTTTACGAAATTATAAAAAACTTGATCGTGAAATTACAACAAAATTACGTGATGCGACTTTAGACAACATTTACAATAATAAATCTTCATATTTGTTGGAGCAAATCATTTTGTTTGAAAAACAAATAACTATAAACAAAATAAAAACCATTGATTTTGAGGCTGTTATTGACGAATGGGAAACTATTTTAAATACTCATTCTTTCGATTTTACACAAAAACTATTCTTTTTTGAGAAGTATTTGAAAATAAATTTTGCAAACCTTGCTATATTATTTCCTAATCTAGATTTAGAATCCTTGGACTTCATAGATGGTAAAAAGAAAAGTATGTATTTTATTGTTGTATTAACTATAAATCAAAAATGGGATAATTTTGAATGGCAAAAACAGTACTGGGACGCATTAGAAATAATATTTAAGGAAAACTACCTAGAATTTATTTATATTTTAAAAAAACTTGGCTTGATTAAAATTAATTGGAAAACGAAAGTAATAAGCGTATGTACAAAAAAATATAATCATTTGACTGATTTAGAAATCAAAGGTGTCCCTGAAGCAGCAATGCGAATTACTCCTATGCTGACTAAAATATCAGATGAAAAATTTACTATTAATGAGTTCGAAGATAAGTTAGACATCTAATTCAAATATCTGTCAAGTAGAAACTTATGTTTTAATAGAAAGGAATCAAAGATATGGAATTTAAAGAAGAAGTTATACCAATCTATAAGAGTATTTCTATGCAAGTATTTAAAGCAAATCCAAAGGATAGTAACGAATTAGACATTCATGATATGGTAATAAAATCACTATACGTCGATTTAGTAGATAAAGCGGAAACAATAAATTATTTATATAAAGTTGGGCTAACTGATAATATTGGTATGATATTTCGTTCATTCTTAGAAGTTTATATATATTTAAGCTATATTCTGGAAAAAAATACTAAAGAAAGAGGGAAAGCGTGTTTTTATTGGCAAAAACATGTTGGTATTAAAAATTTAAAGAAAACATTTGACCATTTAGAAGTCTCTCAAAAAGAAAGATACAAAAATGATATAGATGTTGCATTACAAAAACAAAATAACTCTTCTTATCAGAACTTAGATTCATATGAAATATATATAAAAGGTAAAATAAATAGTTGCTTTACAAATAAAATGAAGTTAAGGGATAGACAAAATTGGTTTAATGAGGATGGAAATCATCGAACCATTAGACAGCTTTTTGAGTATATGGGTAATGAATTAGAATATGATAATTTTTATTCTCGCTATTCTCCGTCCTCTCATGGTTTAAGTGTTTTAGGACAGCTCAGAGTCTCTCCTCAATTGTTAGCTATTGAATCGTTTGATGACAAAGATATAATACTTTCTATGTTGAATGGGCATATTTTTGATATTACTAATAAAGTAATTACTTATTATAAATTAAATCAGGAAACAAACTCATATATTCAAGAAATTAAAAATATAGTTCTAACTAGCCAATCAAATATATAAGAAGCGGAGGTATAAGTTTTTATCCTCGAAAATATAAGGTGACATCTACGACAAATTGTTCTTCCATTTTTTTGTGAATGTCACCTTATTTTCGTAGAGATTGTTTCTGTGATCACCGTATAGGGATACATAGAAAAGTAAAAAGTGTGGCAGTGTTCCGAATGAAGTATTGTAAGGCTTAATTTACGCGTTTAAATTACAGATAAAACTACTAAATTTAACTGCTGTTTTGTTTGTGAATTTGGAGTACACTCTAAATGGACATGTTGATAGCAATTTGTACTTATTTCAATCAATAGTTTCTGTTTTAAGGCGCTAATCCATTGATTGAAACTTTCCCCACGCTCTTTTTTATTTCAAAATCCCGGATTTTAATGTTATCGGTAACATGCTCAAGTCTGTTTACTCTTGTTTTTGTAAGCGTTACAATTTCTATAAGAATAGGACAAAACAAATGGAGGAACATATGGAGAAAAAATGGTGGCACCAATCAGTGGTATATCAAGTCTATCCACGTAGTTTTCAAGATACGAATGGGGATGGAATCGGTGATTTAAGAGGGATTATTTCAAGGTTAGATTATTTAACGTATCTAGGGATCGATACGATTTGGCTTTCCCCGGTCTATGAATCTCCAAATGATGACAATGGCTATGATATCAGCGATTATGAAGCAATCATGGCTGAATTTGGAACCATGGCTGAAATGGATGAACTGATTGAGGAAGCCAAGAAATCTGGCATCAAAATCATATTAGATTTAGTCGTCAATCACACATCAGATGAACATCAATGGTTTATCGAATCACGCAAAAGCAAAGACAATCCGCATCGAGATTATTATATCTGGCGTGATCCAGTCAATGGTGACGTTCCTAATTCACTACGTTCGATCTTTAGTGGACCTGCTTGGGAATTTGATGAGACGACTGGTCAATATTATTTGCATCTATACAGCAAGAAACAACCTGATTTGAATTGGGAGAACGAGCTAGTCAGACAAGAAGTCTATGACATGATGAATTTTTGGATCGACAAAGGAATTGGTGGATTCCGCATGGATGTCATCGATACGATCGGCAAACTACCCGATCAAGAAATCACCAATAATGGACCTCGGCTTCACGAATACCTACAAGAAATGAATCAAGCAACCTTTGGCGATAAGGATTTGATGACGGTAGGAGAAACTTGGGGCGCAACGACAGAAATCGCGAAGCTTTATTCAGACCCGAAAAGAAATGAACTATCCATGATCTTCCAATTTGAACATATGAGTTTGGACCAACAAGAAGGTAAGGATAAATGGGATCTAAAAGCTTTAGATGTTTCTGAACTGAAACAAGTTTTGTCAAAATGGCAGACAGCGTTAGGTGATGAAGGCTGGAACAGCTTGTTTTGGAATAATCATGATTTGCCGAGAATTGTTTCACGTTGGGGGAATGATCAGGAATATCGCGTAGAAAGCGCGAAAATGTTTGCTATTTTATTGCACATGATGAAAGGGACTCCTTATATTTATCAAGGGGAAGAACTAGGCATGACAAATGCACCAATCCAGAACATCTCAGAAGCAAAAGATATCGAAACGATCAATATGTATCACGAACGTCTTGCATCTGGCTATCATAAAGAAGAGATCTTGCAGTCTATCAATGCGAAAGGTCGTGACAACGCGCGTACGCCGATGCAATGGGATGAAACAGCACATGGCGGATTTACGACAGGAACACCTTGGCTATCCGTCAATCCCAACTATCCAAGCATCAATGCGAAACAAGCAGTGGCAGATCCATCTTCGATTTTCCATACGTACAAACGCTTGATCGAGTTACGCAAACACAATGAAATCATTGTCTGGGGAGAATATGAATTGTTGGCAGAAACTCCAGATGAAGTCTTCGCATATTATCGGACACTCAATGAAGAACGTTGGTTGATCATCTGTAACTTATCTGAACAAACACATGAATTGACCGTTCCACAAGAAACAACGGAACTGATCATTGCAAACTATGACCGAGAAGTGCCTATGGGAGAAGTTGAATTACGTCCTTATGAAGCGTTTGTGGTGAAAATTGAGTGATGGATTGAGTGTCACATCTAGAAAATGGATACCACGCATATTACTTTTTGACGGCATATATGCTATCGTATGTATATGAAAAAACCAAGCAGAAGATGGTAATAGTGGATGGGTGATCTAAGCAGATCATCTATCCATTTTTTTTAGTGAAGGACTTCCTTGGAAATAGTGTCAAAGGAGATCGTGAAAGAAGCATTTTTAGGTGAGTGTTGAAGGTCAGCTTTTGGAATTTCGTTTATTCAGTTTTAAGGTTTGAAATAAAAATTAATTTTATTTTTGTTCTAGACACCTATCCTCCTCTTTGACAAATCAACTAAATCATACTATGATATGTACGCTAACAGGAGGTGTAAAAATGGGGAAATCAATTGAACGGTCATTAGAAGAATGTCTGTTTTTCAGTGTAAAAAAACTAGATCGCATCTTAAATAAATTGGCCGATGAAGCATTCAAAAAAACTGGGCTTGCGCCAACGTATGGATTTATTTTGCTGATCCTGAAAGAAAAAAATGGGATTCCGCAAAAGGACATTGCACAAATGCTGTATTCTGCACCTTCCACAATTGCACGTTTCGTAGAAAAGTTAGAATATAAAGGCTATGTCAAAACAGTGACAGAGGGACGTCTTTCTCTCGTCTATTTAACAGATGAAGGTCGTGAATTTGTCAAAGAGATCGACAGTAGTTGGGATGAGCTTCATCAAGCCTATAAAGTTGTTTTAGGCGCTGCTGAAAGCGAACGCCTTTCACAAGAGCTGAATGAGGCGACCAATAAATTACAAAAAAAATAAAATTTTTTAAACATAACAGTTGCATGTACAACTAAACGTATGGTTAAATAAATACGAGAAAAATAAGTGACATTCGTCATATTGGAGGAAGAAGAATGGTAAAATTCAATGAATCAATCACATTTCCATCAGGTAGTGAGCTAAAAAATCGGTTGATGCTATCACCAATGACTACAGAACTTAGCTTTTTTAATGGAGTAATCACAAAAGATGAAATCGAATACTATGCACAACGATCAAAAGGATTAGGTGCAGTGATCACTGGTGCTGCCAATGTGCAAGATATCGGAAAAGGTTGGCCAGGTGAATTAAGTATTGCACACGACGAAATGATCCCTCGTTTAAGTGAATTAGCACAAGCTATCCAAGGTGAAGGTGCTAAGGCGATCGTGCAAATCTTCCATGGCGGACGTATGACGAGTCGTGCGACTTTATCCGGAGAACAAACAGTATCTGCTAGTGCTATTCCAGCAGAACGTCCAGATGCCGAAACACCTCGGGCATTAAGTGAGGAAGAAGTTAGCGAAACGATCCGAGCATTTGGAGAAGCAACACGCAGAGCAATCGAAGCCGGATTTGACGGCGTGGAATTACATGGAGCGAATACCTACTTGATCCAACAATTCTTCTCTCCTCATTCTAATCGTCGTGACGACCAATGGGGCGGAACGTTAGAGAAACGTTACCACTTTATTGAAGAATTATTGAAATCTGTCTTTCAAGCAGTTGAAACACACGCTAAGAAACCATTTATCGCTGGTTATCGTTTTTCACCAGAAGAATTTGAAACACCAGGTATCCGTTTTGAAGAAACGATTTGGTTGATGGAACAATTACGTGAAACGAAATTAGACTATCTACATGTTTCTTTGAACACGTATGACCGTGTAGCTCGCTCTGAAACGTATAATGAAAAATCAATTCTTGAATACGTCCATGAAGCGATTCAAGGAAAAATCCCGCTAGTCGGTGTCGGGAATGTCCGTAACCGTAAAGATGTCGAGTCTGTGTTAGCTCATGCTGAACTCGTGGCAGTTGGCCAACAAATGTTGGTAGATCCTGAATGGGCAGTCAAGTTATTAGAAGGTCGGGATGATGAATTTGTGACGAAACCATTTTCTGAAGCATACAAAGACTTGTATTTACCAAGTCCATTGTATAATTTCCTTGATCAACGTTATCGATCAACCATCAATATCTAAGAAAGAAGCTGAGAAAATGAAAGTTTTGATTGTTTTGACAAATGTAGAGAAATACGACAATATTGAGCGTCCAACAGGTTTATGGTTAAGTGAATTGACTCATTTTTATGATGTATTAGTCAAAAACAAGATCGATGCTGACTTTGTTAGCCCAAATGGCGGCTATGTGCCTTTGGAACCAAAAAGTATATTAGATATGGATCAAGTGGATTGGGCCTATTATCAAGATGAAGATTTTCGTAACCGTGCATTAGGACAAACGTTGCGTCCTGATGAAGTGAATCCAAAAGATTATGCAGCTATTTACTATGCGGGTGGTCACGGAACGATGTGGGACTTCCCAGGCTCAGAAAAATTAGCAGAGGTTGCTTCTGCGATTTACAAAGAGAATGGCATCGTATCAGCGGTTTGTCATGGCGTCGTAGGGCTATTGCCTGTCGTAGACGAAAATGGTCAGTCTATTTTAGCTGGACGTAAAGTGACTGGCTTCAGTAATGAAGAAGAGGAAGCGAACGGTACAACGAATAATGTACCATTCCTGACTGAAGATTCATTGAAAGAAAAAGGAGCAGATTATCAGGCAGGAAAAGCTTTTACTGAAGTGGTTCATGTAGATGGGCGTTTATTAACAGGACAAAACCCTCAATCTGCACACCTATTAGGAGAAAAAGTCGTTACTGCGTTGACGAAATAAAGCGAAGTTTGGAGAGGGGATCAATGATGGAAACACGTACCTTGAACAATGGTTTGACGATTCCTATACTTGGATTTGGGGTCTTTCAAATCTGGGATCAAGAGGAATGTGAGCAAGTCGTTTTAGAAGCGCTAAATGCTGGCTATCGGCTGATCGATACTGCGGCTGTTTATAACAATGAAGAAGCAGTTGGTCGGGCAATCAAAAAAAGTGGGATTCCCAGAGAAGAAATCACCATTACAACAAAGCTATGGGTCACTGATGCTTCTTACGAAGGTGCTTATAAAGCGTATGAGCGTTCTTTACAAAAATTAGGAGTAGACTACATTGATATTTTCTTGATCCACCAACCTTACAATGATTATTACGGCGCATGGCGTGCTATGGAAGAACTCTATGATGCAGGTAAAGTAAAGGCGATCGGAGTCTCCAATTTTTCCACTGGTCGTTTGACCGATTTGATTTTGAATCACCGCATCAAACCTGTCATCAATCAAATCGAACAACATCCGTACCGTCAACAAAAACAACAAAGAGAAACAGCCACACACTTTGACGTCGCAACGGAAGCATGGAGTCCGTTCAATCAAGGAAAAGATGGGATCTTTGATGAACCAGTTTTGAAAGAATTAGCTGAAAAATACAATAAAACTGTTCCACAGATTATCTTACGTTGGCAAACACAACTAGGGATCATCACGATCCCTAAATCTGTCCATGTGGATCGTATAAAGCAAAATATCGCCATTTTTGATTTCCAATTATCAGAAGAAGAATTGACTTTGATCGAACAGCTCGATCAAGCACCAGAGTCAACTGGCCCTCGTGAACATCGAACATTAGTTGAAAATCTGCATAATATCTCGATTGATCAAGCAAATAAATAAGTATTATGTTGATGCGTTCAAAAGAGAGTGTATGAACTCCGTTTATTTCTTTCAAATTGATTTTTTCTACTGTGTATCTAATTTTCATAGTATACTAGGAGGCACAAAGATTGGAACAACAAGGAGAGAAAGCTGATGGATAATACAGCTCTTGCAAGATTTATTACCTCATTAGGTAGTTTAAATAATTATGGTAGTACGGTTTTACAAACGAAAAAAGCACTTGATCAAAAATCGACAAAACCGCTGAGACAAAACAAAGACGATATCGCGATTTTTACAGATGCATTAAAAGGAATCGATGTAATCAAAAAAATAGGATTCTCAACAGATGGGATCATTGCAGTAAATACACAGTTTGATTCACCATCAAATGAACAACCTGGTTTGCCCGGTCATTTGAGAAATGCTTATTACAATGAAGAGGATCGTATCGCTATTATTATCGATCAACAAAGTCAGGAAGCTTATTTGCCACCTGAGATTGTCACACGAGTTGATATCGATCAAATCGTAGAAAGATTTAATGAGTCTAAAAAGGAAGAAAAAGATGCTTGGCGTGTCTTTGCCCGGTTATCAAAACTTCAAGCATTTCAAGATGG
This sequence comes from Enterococcus sp. DIV1298c, assembly GCF_017316315.1. Lineage (NCBI taxonomy): Bacteria > Bacillati > Bacillota > Bacilli > Lactobacillales > Enterococcaceae > Enterococcus > Enterococcus sp. DIV1298c. The sequence goes on from NZ_JAFLWG010000027.1 coordinate 8,318, forward strand.
CAACAAGCGAACTGCGTTAATTGCAGCTAACTCGGCCTATGGAACATTTGAAAATGAAAATTACCTCACTCTTCCTTTCAATGATCTGGATCGAGTGGAATTTACATTGAATCTGATGCGTTATTACCAAGCAAAGACACCAACAGAGGAAGAAAAAGCGTTTGAACGTATGCTAGACACACTACCCTCACCTAAAGAAAGAGAACTGGCATTACATGCACCTATTCAAGAAAATAAAAATTTTGATGTGAGTACGTATCGCATCAAAGAGCAATTGAGTAAACCAGATGTAGCAAGAGAATAAAGATGAGAATAGAGACTTGTAGTGATCCAAAAGAATTGTTGGATGAACTGCAAGAGGTTGTGACAGAAGTGTTCAGCTCCGAGAAATAAGCCGAGAAACCCGAAAATTGTTCTTCAAATTTTTGGGTTTCTCGGCTTATTTCCGAAGGAGTTGCTTCTGGAACACCGTTCATTCGGTTTTAAGGTTAGAAACAAAAATGAATTTTATTTTTGTCCCACTCTCCGAACTACTTTGATTTGTATGAGTGTGATATTTATCGAATAAGGGGGGATTTCCTTGCATGATCAAAAATATTTTCATCAGTGAGTATCAAGTAACGAAGATTTTAGAAAATATTCAACTAAAACTTGAATTTCACTTTGCTTGAAAAAAGGAATTTCTAAGTAAGGAACCTTGTTGTCTAAACACCACTGTCTTTTTATTTCCATATTTCTTAATATGTTTTGAAAACGTTTAGTAGTAGCACTTTTCTTGAAGTAGTGATGAACACCATGGTATTCAATAAAGTACCATTGATTATTTTGTTGAAAGGAAAGATCAATTCTTAATGGACGATTCTCGATTGTGGTAAGATTTTTGAACGTCCGCTCTCGATAATACTGAATATTTTTAGAGTTAAGTATTTGAGCAATAAGTTGTATCTGCCAGCTAGGTTGCGAGTGTGATAGTGGAAATTGCTTATACATTTTTTGTGCATTAGGATGATAAGACAAACTCACAATAAAAACTTTTTCCTTTTGACCATTGATATGAATAGAGGTATTCGTATGGATATGGATCTTATTCTGATAATGATAAGGGAGATACCAATCATAAATTTTTTTCATGATTTTTCCATTTTTTACAAAAGCAACGGTTACGATGTTGAAATTTTCTTTGATATAAACTAGTTCATTCATAATTAATCAACTCTTTCTTATACATATATTTAAGGATTTCCTTGTAAATGGAGCTACTTCTACAATACCCTTTATACGGTTTCACAGGGAGAGAAAAAACTAATGTCACAGTTCCTCATCCGATGGAATTTGTTTCTATGTAATCATATAATCGTCTTCTTCTATTTTGCTTCGGCAAAAAAGTGACTCTTGCAGAAAATAAATCGAAGTATTAGAAATCACCAGAGCAAGCTTTTGCAAGTATAAACTTTTTTAGAACCTCCCACTCCAAGAAGTTAGGTCAGTAGTGAATAGGTGAAAAAAATGTTGAAAATTAGTCCCCAAAAACTATTAAATTTAGAAATAAGCATGTCGGCTAAATTAAAGGTTGTAAAAAGCAACAAATCATATCTTCCAAAGTAAGAGAGATAGCAAAGAAGTGGTTAAGAAAATCAGCTGCTGTTTTTTGCAACTTTTCTCTTTTATGAGTATAATATAATCAAATAAATGGTGATATCGAAATATTTTGAGGTTCTTTCACTCAATAGGAGGAGATAGTGTGAAAACAAAAGAGAAAGCAAAAAAAGGAAGAATACAAGTCGGAATTGATAAAGAGCTAAAAGAAAACGCAGAACAAATATTAGAAGAACTTGGTTTGAATGCGACAACAGCAATCACCATCTTATATAAACAAGTTGTATCAAGAGGTGAGTTTCCAATGGAAATAAAATTGAATGAAGAAGAAAGACAAGCAATCAAGTTGCGCCAATTAACACAAAGTATGCCTGTTACATTGCTTGATACAGATGAAAAGCTAAATGAGTGGCTAAATGAATACGAATGAAATAGTCACAGTTTATGTAGCTTACGCTGACAAAGAAGGTGGAAAGAAAAGACCTATATTGGTTATACGAGATAAAAATGACTGTATTGAATTTTTTAGTATCACTAGCCAATATGAACATAAGTCAAAAAAGATAAAACAAGTATATTTTCCTATCAAAGATTGGAAAAAGTCAGGTCTGCATAAGGCTTCTTGGATAGATGTTGGTATGCTAAGAGCAATACCTAAAGGAAATGAAAAAATAAAATACGCCAAGGTAGGTACGCTAACGAAAGAAGACGGATCTCGATTGATTGAATTCATCAAAAATTTACAACGAAACGAGAAGTTGTAACAGAAGTGCTCAACTCCGAGAAATAAGCGTGAAGCCCCGAAAATTGCTCTTCAAATTTTTGGGTTTCACGCTTATTTCTGTAGGAGCTACTTCTGGAACATCGTTTATTCGGTTTTAGGGTATACAAGGTGACTAATGTCCCAGAATTTTTTCTACTAAAGTAGCTGAGCTAGGGAATATCACAAAAGAAAGTATAATAATAAGTGAGGGAAAACACGATTGACCCAGCGCCTTCAGATGGCTATTCTTCTAGTAGAATTAACGAAAATAAATAAAAATAATTGATATAAAATAAACGAATAAAAAATAGGGTGAATATAGTTTATAATGCAAGCGTATTATATAAATATTTACATACCTATTTTTTAGAGAGGTCTCTATCTACATAAATAATCGAATAAAGAAGGAATAGCTATGGAATATGAGGTTGAAGTCAGTCAGGCAATTCGAAATGTATTTACGGCGAATCAATCAAAAAAGTATCAAGAAATAATTATCTATAAAGTACATGAGTATTTGACGCACGATTTTTATCGAATCAAACCCGTTGAGATGTCTGTAAAAGAAACGATTTATGAAATGAAAATCCATTTAGGAAAGGAAAATTTCCGTATTGCTTTTAGGATAAATGAGAAAAAGGTTCAGGTTTTTTATATTAGTCAAACGTTGAAAAAAGAACGATTTGATAAAGAAGTGAATAAAATAGTTGTTCGTTCAAACAAAAAACACTGAGTGACTAAATCTATGAAAAAGGTAGAGAAATAGTAAAATGAACATGATTTATAAAAAGCAATTAAAACAATTTTTGAAAAGAAACGTTAAGTCAAAGGACTGTGTCACTTTAAAAATCCTTACCTTCAAAAAAGATCGCTCGATACGCATCACGTATGACCAAGCACGATACAGTATTGTCGAAGATGGGTTTGAAAGGAGACAGTATCAGTTTGACTCTTCAGATGAAGTAATAAAAAAGGTGATGAAACTAGCAGATATCGAATTTAAAAAGAGCCACAGGCTTTATACGCAATTAAAGAAAGAATAAAAAAGCCACCATCAGAATATAAATAAAGCAATTGGCACACTGTTTATACTCGCTGTTTCCTTTACTGATTGAAACGTTTTCTAAGAAATGATACTCTAAGGATAACAGATGAAAAAGAGGGGAATATCATATGAGGATCGTAATCGTCGGTGGCTCATTTGCGGGCATTCAGGCAGCTGTTTCGTTGCGTAACGACTGTCCGGAAAGTGAGATAATCATTATTGAAAAACAAGGGCGGATAGGTTTTATCCCGAATAGTGTCAATTTGATCTTAAAAGGGGAATTCCACGAAGAAGCGCATTATTATTGGATGACAAAAGAACAGTTGACTCAAGATCATCAAGTAGAGGTACGAACAGAAACAGAAGTGGTTGCTTTGAATAGCGATAAAAATCAAATCCAATTACAAGACGGTGAGCTGCTTCACTTTGATTATCTTGTGATTGCGACAGGCTCACAACAACGCTTCCGTTTTAGTACGCAAGAAAATGATACGATTTGGACGATTAAAGATCCTAAAACTTCGCAACAATTCCAACAACGTATCGGAAATGCAAAAAAAATCGCAGTAATCGGTGCAGGACAAGTAGGCTTGGAGTTGATTGAAGGATTAGCGAACTTAGGAAAAGAACTTCATCTATACGAAAGCCAATCGACGGTTTTATTCCGCTATTTTGATCCAGAAATGATCAAGCCACTGTATCGTGAGCTGAACGATCGAGGGATCCGATTTTTCTTAAATGAACAAGTACAAGAAATCATTGAAACAGAGCAAACAGAAATCTTCACGGAAAATAGAAGTGAAACGTATGATTTGGTTTTGTTAGCGAATTACACTCGTCCTGATAATCAATTATGGGAAGAGTCACTTCAATTGAATGACGATGGGACGATCTGGGTCAACGACTACCTTCAAACGTCACAGGAAAATATTTATGCGATCGGCGATGCGATCCAAGTGACTTATCGACCAACACAAGAAAAAATGTACGTGTCTTTAGTGAACAATGCGATCCGAACGGCGAAAATCGCTAGTAAAAATATCAGCGGGCAACTAAAGAAAGATCTAGGCACCTATCGTCCAATCGGCAATCACTGGTTTGGCCATTATTTTGGCAGTGTCGGGTTAACAGAGAGTGAAAGTATTTTTTATCCTGGTAAAATAAAAATACACTATTTAACGACTAGAGCCTCGGCGACGAATCAGGAATCGATCAACATAAAAGTATTGCTGACGGAAGATGGAAAACTGATCGGCGCGCAATGCCATAGTCAAGCTGTGATTTTCTATCTCTTAGACCGACTGACGTTAGCAGTTGAGGAAGGATGGACACTCGCAGATCTAGAAGCGCGCGAATTCTTCTTTCAACCTGAGTTTCGAGCGCCAACAGCTCTTGTAAAGGTGGTTGATCCTTTCGATGAAGATTGAGGAATTTTTAGAAAAAAAAGAACAGATTCAGATTGAACTATTACGAATGCTTGTATTAGAAGGTGGTTCTGCCTCAATCAATGAACTGCGATCTCATGTGAAATTATCCAAATCTGCCTTCGACCAGTATATTGATGACATTGAAATGATCGGTCGTATGATGAAAACGAAAATTTCTGTCCGAAAAAATGAATTCCAAGTGGTGCTTGATTTAGACGAGCAGACGAGTCTAGAAAAAATCATGCTTTTTTTAGTCCAACAAAGTGTGAAATATCAGATCCTGACGTATTTACTTGAACATCAACAAGCTTCCAGTGTTCGCTTGGCAACAGCTTTTACGATCAGTGAATCTTCTGTTTTTAGAAAGATCAAAGAATTGAATCATCTCTTGAAAGAGTTCTCCTTGCAGATCAAGAATGGACAGATCCAAGGAGAAGAGCTACAGATCCGCTATTTTTATTATTCCTTGTTTCAATTTTTCCCAGAATCACAAAGACCGCAATATTTACAAGATACACCGGATAAACGCCCGTTGACGGTAGGATTGGCGCATGTCCTCAATACAAGTTTTTCTCCCCAATCATCGATAAAGATCGCGACATGGATTGGTATTACAAGAAAAAGACTCCTGTCAGATAAGATGAAGTTTCATGCAACAAAAGAAAAAAAAGATTTATACCAAAATGATCAGTTGTACCAAACGATTCATCCGGTCATTTCATTGTATCTCAGCCGAACGGCCGCTGATGTCACAGCTTATGAGTCTATGCTATTTTATAGTTTTCTTGTTTCTTTTTCTGTATTAGAGGAGGAAACATTTTATCAATATGACTTGACTCGTAGTAAAAAGTTACCAACAGCTGTTTTGGATACGTATATTCGCGAAACGATGCTATGGCATTATCGACCTAGACGACTAAAAATCAAAGAAGAAAAAACGATCGGGTATCATTTGGCACAAATCAATAATGAATTATACTTTTTTTCCGGCTATTTAACGATTTATGATCAACAACATCTACTCACGCAGCAACAGCGTATGTTGGGAGATTCATTGAGTCAATTACTTGATCGCTTGAAAACGACTACCATTGAGCAGCTGCCTATGAAAAAATTGACTGATCAAGTTCTAGATAACTTGATGAGTCAATATGCGAATATTTTGATGATGATTGATTTCTATATTGAAAAATCTGTGGTCATTGGCATCGACCTGCAATCCTTACCGATTTATCGAATCGCTTTTCAACAATTTTTGATTCGAGAACTAAAGGGGATCAGTGGGATCGTGATCGAAGAAGTCCAACCAGAAAAAAGCTATGATTTTGTGATCACCTTTAATCAGGAAAAAAAAGGACAGGAGTATTATTATCTGTCTGAATTTGCTTCAAGCTATGATATATCAAGGTTGAAGCGCAAAATTGAGCGTGACAAAAAAGCTAAAAATTAAAAAAACTGTCAAAAAAAAGGTAAATTGCTATTTTTTTGGCAGTTTCTATTCCTTAAATGGGTGTACCATAAAAGTAGTTAAAGAAAGCGTTTGCAGAAAAATGGAGGAGATCATAATGACAGAATCTACGTATATCATGGCAATTGACCAGGGGACGACAAGCTCACGAGCGATTATCTTTGATAAAAAAGGAAGACACATCGGTAGTTCGCAAAAAGAATTCACTCAATATTTTCCACGCGAAAGCTGGGTAGAGCATGATGCGAATGAAATCTGGAACTCCGTACAGTCAGTTATCGCTGGTGCATTCATTGAATCCGGTATCAAACCAACACAAATCGCAGGTATCGGTATCACGAACCAACGTGAGACGACAGTGATTTGGGAAAAAGACACAGGACGTCCGATCTATCATGCAGTGGTTTGGCAATCACGTCAATCAGCAGATATTGCCAACAAATTAAAAGAAGACGGACACCAAGAATTTTTCCATGAAAAAACTGGTTTAGTCATTGATGCGTATTTCTCTGCTACTAAGATTCGTTGGATCTTAGATCACGTAGAAGGCGCACAAGAACGAGCGGAAAAAGGCGAGTTGATGTTTGGAACGATCGATTCTTGGCTTGTTTGGAAATTGACAGATGGACAAGCGCATGTAACCGATTACTCAAATGCAAGTCGTACAATGTTGTTTAATATCCATGACTTGGATTGGGATCAAGAAATCTTAGATTTATTGAATATTCCACGAGTGATGTTGCCGAAAGTGACATCAAACTCAGAAGTTTACGGTTATACACAAGGCTATCACTTCTATGGTAGTGAAGCACCAATCTCTGGTATGGCTGGTGACCAACAAGCCGCATTATTCGGTCAGATGGCTTTTGAGCCAGGGATGGTCAAAAACACTTATGGAACCGGTTCATTTATTGTGATGAACACTGGGGAAAAACCACAATTATCTAAAAATAATTTGTTGACGACGATTGGTTACGGAATAAATGGAAAGGTTTACTATGCGTTAGAAGGAAGTATCTTTGTCGCTGGTTCCTCCATCCAATGGTTGCGTGACGGCTTACAAATGCTACAAAAAGCAAGTGATTCAGAAGATGCAGCGAAGCGTTCGACAAGTGAAGATGAAGTATATGTTGTACCTGCCTTCGTTGGGCTTGGAGCACCTTATTGGGATCAAGCAGCACGTGGCTCAATGTTTGGTCTAACACGAGGAACGACGAAAGAAGATATCATCAAAGCAACCTTGCAATCCATTGCTTATCAAGTTCGCGATATCATCGATACGATGCAAGATGATACAGGTATCAAGATCCCTGTGTTAAAAGTCGATGGTGGTGCAGCGAACAATGAATACTTGATGCAGTTCCAAACAGATATTTTGAATGTACCGATCCAACGTGCTGGTAACTTGGAAACGACAGCATTAGGCGCTGCCTTCCTTGCAGGTTTAGCAGTTGGTTATTGGAAAGATACAGATGAAATTCGTGAATTTTATGAAGCAGGCAAAATTTTCGAAGTAGAAATGCCAGAAGAGCGTAGAGAAAAACTTTACACTGGCTGGAAAAAAGCTGTGAAAGCGACTCAAGCTTTTGAGTAAAGGGAGGGAACACAAGATGTTTTCAAGAAAAACAAGACAAGCTAACATTGACCACATGAAACAAGAAGAATTAGATCTTTTGATTATCGGTGGAGGAATCACTGGTGCAGGTGTAGCGATCCAAGCAGCTGCTTCAGGTATCAAAACCGGTTTGATTGAAATGCAAGACTTTGCGGAAGGAACTTCTTCACGTTCAACCAAATTAGTACATGGCGGTATTCGCTATTTAAAAACGTTTGATGTTGAAGTAGTAGCAGACACAGTAGGTGAGCGAGCAGTAGTCCAAAGTGTCGCTCCGCATATTCCTAAACCAGATCCGATGTTATTACCGATTTATGAAGGAGAAGGTGCCACAACCTTCAACATGTTCTCAGTAAAAGTTGCGATGGACTTGTACGATAAGTTAGCCAACGTGACAGGAACAAAATTTGAAAATTATACGCTAACGCCGGAAGAAGTCTTAGAGCGCGAGCCATTCTTGAAAAAAGATGGGTTAGCAGGTGCTGGAGTTTACTTGGATTTCCGTAACAATGATGCACGTTTAGTGATCGATAATATCAAAAAAGCGGCAGAAGACGGAGCGTATTTGGTCAGCAAAATGAAAGCCACTGGTTTTATCTATGATGGCGATCAAATCATCGGTGTCAAAGCTCGTGACTTGTTAAGTGATGAAGTGATTGAGATCCGAGCAAAAATCGTGATCAACACAAGCGGCCCATGGGTAGATAAGATCCGCAACTTGAATTTCAAACGGGCGATCTCACCAAAAATGCGTCCGACAAAAGGGGTACATTTAGTCGTAGACGCGAAGAAATTACCTGTGCCACAGCCAACTTACTTTGACACAGGAAAACAAGATGGCCGCATGGTCTTTGCGATCCCTCGTGAAAACAAAACGTATTTTGGAACGACAGATACTGATTATCAAGGTGATTTTACGGACCCTCAAGTGACACAAGAAGATGTGGATTACTTACTAGACGTGATCAATCATCGTTATCCAGAAGCAAACATCACTTTGGCGGATATCGAATCAAGTTGGGCAGGCTTACGTCCATTGTTGATCGGGAATGCGGGTTCTGACTACAACGGAGGAGACAACGGTTCGATTTCCGATAAAAGCTTCCGTAAAGTCGTGGATACAGTGACAGATTTTAAAGAAAATAAAGTATCCCGTGTAGAAGTGGAAGATGTATTGAATCATTTAGAAAGCAGTCGTGATGAAAAAGCACCGTCGACAGTTTCACGTGGTAGCTCATTGGAACGTGAACCAGACGGACTAGTGACTCTATCTGGTGGTAAAATCACTGATTATCGCAAAATGGCAGAAGGTGCGATGAAGTTGATCCGCCAACTATTAAAAGAAGAATATGGCGTAACAGCGAAAGAAATCGATTCGAAGACCTATTCGATCTCAGGCGGTGATTTTGATCCGACGAAACAAGAAGAAATGGTCCAAGAATATACAAAAATCGGTGTGGAAGCTGGTCTGGATGAAAAAGACGCTGCATATATCGCAGACTTCTACGGAACAAATGCGAAACATATCTTTGAATTAGCGAAAGAAATGAGTCCTTATCCAGGATTGACCTTGGCAGAATCTGCACGTTTACGCTATGGATTAGAAAATGAAATGGTCTTAGCTCCAGGTGATTACTTGATTCGTCGTACGAACCATCTCCTATTTGAAAGAGATCAGTTAGATGCGATCAAACAACCGATCATTGATGCGATCGCTGCATACTTTGATTGGACAGACGAAGAAAAAGAACGGGAAACGCAACATTTAGAACAACTGATCGCTGAATCAGACTTGCGTGACCTGAAAGGAGAAAAATAAAATGAATGCAGACATGACCCAAATCATGGGGGAATTTATTGGAACAATGATTTTGATCCTTTTAGGGGACGGCGTATGTGCAGCAGTTAATCTAAATAAAAGTAAAGCGCAAGCTTCTGGCTGGATCGTCATTGCATTTGGCTGGGCAATGGCTGTAACGATGGCAGTCTTTATTTCAGGATTCATGGGACCAGCTCATTTAAATCCTGCGGTAACACTTGGAATGGCAATGACAGGCGCAATCGGTTGGAACTTAGTCTTTCCATTCATCATTGCCCAATTACTAGGCGCAATCGTTGGTGCGGTACTCGTTTGGTTATCTTACTTGCCACATTGGTCAGCAACAAAAGACCAAGGGGCAATCTTAGGAACTTTTGCGACTGGACCAGCAATCCGCAACTATCCAGCTAACTTTATCACAGAATTGATTGGTACGTTCGTGTTAGTTTTAGGATTATTAGCATTCGGTCAAACTGAATTTGCTGGTGGAACAAATGTATTTGCTGTTGGCGGATTGATTTTAGCTATCGGGCTATCATTAGGTGGATCGACAGGATATGCGATCAATCCAGCTCGTGACTTAGGTCCACGTATTGCTCATGCGATTTTACCGATCGCTAACAAAGGTGGCTCTGACTGGGGGTATTCATGGGTACCGATTGCTGGACCAATGGTTGGTGCAATCGTCGCAGTTGGTATGTACACGTTGATGGTTTAATGAATTAGATTTTCTATATGAAAAAAAAACGATTCTCATCGTTCGCTATTCGCGGACAGTTGAGAATCGTTTTTATTTTTTAGTCAAAGTAAGAAGAGAGCCAGCTACATCAAGCTTTGATAGATAGCGATGATCTCTTCCACATTCGTTTCTCTTGGATTTCCTGGAGTACAGACATCGTTGAACGCATCTTCTGCAATTTTTGCAATATCCGCTTCTTTGACACCTAATTCAGAAATCGTGGCAGGGATGCCAACTTTTTTCGATAAAGCATCAATCGCTTCACACGCAGCATCACGGATATCCTCGATTGAACGAGACGCTGCATCCTTGATTTTCAACGCCTTCGCAATTTCCCGATATTTATCACCTGTAAACTCTTTATTGTATTTCATGACCGTTGGCAATAAGGCAGCACAAGCGACTCCATGGGGAATGTCATACCATGCAGACAAAGGATGCGCCATGCCATGGACAAGACCTAAGCCGACGTTTGAAAAGCCCATCCCTGCAAGGTATTGCCCCAATGCCATATCTTCCCGACCTTTTGGATCACCCGCAACGGAATCGGCCAAGCTACGACCAATGACCTCAATTGCTTTGAGGTGGAACATATCGGTCATTTCCCACGCACCTTTAGTGATCAAACCTTCGATTGCATGCGTCATCGCATCCATACCAGTTGCCGCACATAAGGCTTTCGGCATCCCCATCATCAGATCGCTATCAACAAAGGCAACGATTGGAATATCATGGGGGTCGACACAGACAAATTTACGTGAACGCTCTTTGTCTGTGATCACATAATTGATCGTGACTTCAGCCGCCGTACCAGAAGTAGTTGGAACAGCTAAAATTGGTAAACTTGGCTGTTTCGTATCTGCCACGCCTTCTAAACTACGGACATCAGAAAACGTTGGATTTGTCACGATGATCCCAATCGCTTTCGCTGTATCGATCGGTGAACCTCCGCCAATTGCCAGGATTACATCGGCTTTCGCCTCTTTTACGAAACTCACGCCGTCTTTTACATTCTCGATCGTTGGATTAGGCACGATACCATCATAGATGTCATAGGCGATTTCTGCCTCATCTAATAATGCCGTCACTTTGGTCACTATACCGATTTTGACTAATTCTTTATCAGTGATGATGACCACTTTTTTGAAATTTCTTGCTTGGATCTCTGTTGGAATAGCCGCGATTGCGCCTTTTCCATGATAGGATGTTTCATTTAAAATCATTCGGTTTGCCATTTGATTTACTCTCCTTTACGTGTATCGGTTTCAGGAATCATATATTCCGCTGGGTAACGTAGTTCTTTGAAATAATAGATCCGATCTTGCTGATCAAATTTCCGCACGACACGGCATGGATTGCCTACTGCTAAAGAATTGGGTGGGATATCTTTCGTGACGACACTTCCGGCGCCGATAACAGCATGATCACCGATCGTTACACCAGGAAGGACAGATGTATTTGCGCCGATCCAGACATTATCGCCAATCGTCACCGCTGCCCCAAACTCTGCTTTGTACTCTTGCCGTAAAACGGGATCTAAAGCATGTCCTGCGGTGTAGATCCCCACATTTGGCGCGAGTAAGACATCTTTGCCGATCGTGATCGGCGCAACATCTAATAATGTGCAATTATTATTGGCTAAAAAATTTTCTCCGACGGTGATATTGATGCCATAATCGCAATGAAACGGTTGTTCCACAAAGAGTTCATCCCCTGTTTGTTTAAACATTTTTTTGATCAATTGCTGACGTTCCGCTAATTTTCGGGGATGGATATGATTGAACTCATAAAGCAGATCTCTCGTAGTTAAACGAAGCTGCAATAATTCTTCCTCTTGGCGATAGACCTCACCAGCAATCATTTTTTCGACAGTTGATTTCATTCGTCACCTCACGATTGCTAATCGTTCAAATAATCAGTACGTGGGACAACTCCAAACGCATCAGCAAGTAATTTCAAATTGTCATCTTCTAACGTCTGTTTGATCCCACCTTGTGCCATGACGATCGTATAGACTTGGGCAGCTTTTTCGGCTGTTTCAATCAAGCCAAACGTCTCATCCATGTCTTTCCCAGAACCATAGATCCCGTGTTGTGGCCAAACGACTAAACGTGTTTCTTTCATTTTTGCAGCAGTTGCTTCACCGATTTCATTTGAACCCGGAACTAACCATGGAATGACTGAAATACCTTCAGGGAAAACAACTAAGCACTCGGTACACATTTGCCATAAGGTACGAGTGAATTCTCGTTCAGAAAGTGGATGGCTAAAAGTCATTGCTAACAAATGTGTCGCATGGCAGTGCATGACGATGCGGTTATCTGGATCGACACTTAATCGAGCGATATGGCTCATGAAATGACTTGGTAATTCAGAAGTCGGAACAGCATCAGGTGCTAATCCCCATAAGATGTCGATCGCATGTCCGTCACCCGTCACACGAATCAAGCCAAGATTTTCTTCGGGCGCTTCTTGCACATTTTTAAAGTACTTTCCAGATCCAGTCACTAAAAAATACTTTCCGGCTAATTGTCGGGCATCAAAAGCCAATGGCAGTGTCCGTAAGATTTTTGCAGGATCGATAAAAGGTAATACTTGCGCTTCTTCTAGTAAATAGGTGATATTGCCACCATTACGTTCATCCCAGCCTAGCCGGTACATATTAGTTGTCGCTTGAATCATTTCTTTTACAAAAGGAGCATGGAGCATCGCTAATTTTTTCACGAGTGAGACCTCTTTTCTTTTATTCTTATGATAGAAGGAGCGTAGCGTATTTTTATCTTGTAAATAAACAGAAGAACCTTGGGAATCCATTGAACAGATTCGCAAAGGCTTCTGTTAGGAAGATGGAGGTGAGTGTTGTGCAAGGAGCTGACCTTCAACATTAAGCTAAAAAATCGTAAAATATGAGGAGCTATTTTTAAATTTTCTATCTTACTGTTCAGGTCAGACCGCTCCTCTTACAACCTCTTACTCAATACCTCTTTCTCATATTGTAAGACTTCTTGGTACCAGTCCATACCTACTGGGACGTTGTTGATTTCACAGAAGTAATTCCAAACGTCTGCGTACGGGAAGTCTTTTAATTCTTCGGTGAAGGCTAAACGTTTGGTGAAGTCGAAGTTGCGTTCGGCTTCTTTTAATTCTGCGATTGGTTCAAGCATCGCTTTCAGTAATGATTTTTGTGTATTTCTCGTACCGATTGCCCAAGCGGCGATCCGGTTGATGGTAGCGTCGAAGAAATCAAGACCGATGGCTGTTTTTCCGAGTAAGTCGTTGCGAACTAACTCTTTGCCGATTTCTTGTAATTCGTCATCCATGATCACGACATGATCTGAATCCCAGCGTACAGGACGAGAGACGTGAAGCATGATTCCTTTAGAAAATAGGGCTAAAGAAGTCAGTTTGTTTGAGATGACTTCGGTTGGGTGGAAGTGGCCTGCATCTAGACAAATCAGTTTGTTACGTGTCAATCCATAGCCCATATAAAATTCATGTGAACCAACGGTGTAAGCTTCTGCACCAAGCCCAAATAGCTTAGATTCGACAGCATCTTGTGTATATTCTTCATTGATTTCTTCTGAGAAGATCTCATCTAAAGATTCCATCAGGCGTTGGCGTGGAGACAGACGATCGATTGGATTGTCTTTCATTCCGTCAGGCATCCAGAAATTATCGATACATGTTTGACCGATTTCTTTCCCCATATACTCGGCGATTTTACGAGCGCGTTTCCCATGCTCGATCCAATAATCTCGAACTTCTTTGTCTGGATGAGCAAGTGTCAATCCGTCTTTCATCATTTGATGAGAGAAGAAGGTTGGATTGAAATCAAGACCTACACCTTGTTCTTTTGCCCATGCGACCCATTTCTCGAAATGTTTTGGCTCAATTTCATTCAAGTCGACTGGTTCATCTGTATCTAAGTACATGGCATGTAAATTCAATTTGTGCTTGCCGGGGATCAATGAAAATGCTTTTTCTAAATCTTGACGTAATTGTTCAGGCGTATGTGCGGCACCTGGGTAATTACCAGTCGCCATGATACCACCCGTCAACTCTCCATCTGGTGTTAAAAATCCTTTGACATCATCGCCTTGCCAGCAGTGCATCGAAATCTTTACTTCTGCGAGTTTTTTTAGGACGGCTTCTGTATCGACACCGATACTCGCATATTTTGCTTTGGCTTCTTCGTAACGCTCTTTGACATTCATCATGATTCAATCTCTCCTTTTATATTAAAAATTCTTTATATCTAGCTAGTGCCTGTGTCATTTCCTCTGTGTGTCGAGGGTGGAACGTGGTTAATGAAACGGAATCTCTGATTGCTTCACGTGCAAGTTGCAACGTGCCATAGCCCTTAGTAGCAATCATTTGGACCATGAGATTGCCAATAGCAGTCGCTTCATCTGGTCCTGCTTCGACTTCGATATTGCAAATATCGGCTGTCAGCTGATTGAGGAAGGTGTTGTTTGAACCCCCACCGACAATGTGTAATTTATGAAATTCTTTTCCGGTGATTCGTGCTAAGTTCTCTAGTTCGACGGCGTAGCACAAAGCCAAGTTGTCATAGATACAACGAGCCAGCTGACCAGGGGTATGAGGTATTGTTTGGTTTGTTTCTTTACAATAATCTTGTAATTCTTGAATCATATTTTTAGGGTTCAAGAATCGTGGGTCGTTGACATTGATCAACTGTTGGAAAGGCGCTTCTTGTGCGGCCATTTCTGCTAATTCAGCAAAGCTGTAGGCGCCATCTTGCAGGCGGGCTACTTCTTGGATCAACCACATCCCCATGATATTTTTTAGGAAGCGAATGGTTCCTTGGACGCCCCATTCATTTGTAAAATTAGCATCAAAAGCTTCTTTCGTGGAAATCCCTTCAGGAATCTCCACGCCCATCAATGACCAAGTGCCAGAACTGATGTATGCCCAATCTTTGCCAGTTGCTGGTGTGCCGACGACTGCTGAAGCCGTGTCGTGAGATGCAATCGTGATAAAAGTGGCTTTTGGCAGATCATATTTAGGAAATTGTTCGGTTTGCAATTCGCCTAGAATCTGTCCTGGTTCTGTGATCCGCGGGAAAAGCGTATCATCGATACCTAAAACGGCTAAAATATCGGGGTCCCATTTCCGCGTTTTTAAGTTCAGGAGCTGCATGGTCGAAGCATTTGTTTTTTCAGTGACCGCTTTTCCTGTGAACAGATAGCCGAGTAAATCGGGCATCAATAATAAGCGATGGGCATTTGCTAACGTTTCTTTTTCTTCAACGAGTAATTGGAAAACTGTATTGAATGGTTGTAGTTGGATGCCTGTTTTTTGATAGAGTTTGTCTAGTGGCATCTTTTGGTCAAAGTGCGCAATTGCTTCTTTCGTGCGGTCGTCCCGATAGCTCGTCGGTGCTTCGAGCAAATTGCCATCAGCATCTAATAAGCCATAGTCAACGCCCCAAGTATCGATCCCTACATAACATTCGGTGATTCCTTGTTGCTTGGCTTTTTCAAATCCTTTTAAGATTTCGGTGACTAAATGTGTCAATGGCCATTTTGCGACACCATCGACTTTTTCAAATCCATTTTTGAAGCGATGGACTTCCTGTAACTCAAAATTGCCTAATTCGTTCAGATTGGCATGGATCAAGCGACCGCTAGAAGCGCCAATATCGATTGCAAGATAATTCATCAACATTCCTCCAGTTTATTTTTGACTAAATCATTGAAAGCTAGGCTTCATTTGGGAGCGGATCCTTTTTAAAAGCAAGGAGAAGAAAAAGAATACCTAACCCGGTCATCAAAATACAGCCATTGATAAAGATATTTTGTAAGGCATCCGAACCGATACCAAATGTTTCCAATAATTGATGACCATACGGCGAAACAAAATTGCCGATATTTGCTAAAACGAGAATAAAAGAAGTGGTACTTGCTTTTGCTGACTGTGGCACTAAACGAGTGGCATCGTTGAAGATGTAAGGAACAAATAAGGCAAATGCGATACCATTGAGTGCTGCCCCTATACCGATCATCCATAAATGATTGGCTGTCAAGATGAGGAACAAGCTTGTTGCCATGATGAAAAAAGAAATGGGTAATGTCCAACGCTTCAATCCTTTGTAAATCAAACCGAATAAGAAGCCAGCGACCATATTTGCGATCTGCATAAAGGAAAGGAGTGTGCCTGCATCTGATTCTGTTCCGAGATTTTCAGTCACGATGAACGTAGAAAGCTTGACGACAACGATCATATAGAAAATGCAGAGAAAGAAAATCAAAATGCCATACATGACGGTAGTAGGTCGAAGTGTACCTTTTGCTGCTGTTTCTTTTTCAGAACTAGTAGTTTCTTTTTTCTTTGACGGTTCGGGTACGAAAGCCATAAATAAGAAGATGATCGGGATGGTGATCAAGTAAACTAAGAATGCTTTTTGCCAGCCAAAAGTAAGAAGACGTCCGGCAGTAAAGGTCATGACCGCAGCTCCGAGACCTTGAAAAGCGGATTGGAAACCAATCAATGTGGCGGCTTCTTCGCCTTCAAAAAACTCACTGATCATACTAACTGCCAACGAATTGAATAGACCAAATCCAGCGCCTAATGCTGCGCGAGAAATCATCAATAAGTAAAAATTGGCTGTGAAGACAGGAAATACGCCAGCAACGCCAGCGAGCAGTAATCCGAGCAAGACTGTTTTCTTTTGTCCAATGCTTTTTGCGATCAAACTACTTAAAGCAATAAAAATCACGACGGTCAGTTGAGGGATCGTCATCAGTAGTTCGACAGAAGAAGCGGATTGGTCGTTGAAGTAGCCCAACATCATCGGTAAAGCGGAAGCAATCGCGGTATTTGACGTTAAGACTAAGGAAATGGACAACAGCGACAGTTTCATCAACCAGGTCTTTCTCATAGCTTGTTCCTCCAGATGAAGATGTATTTGTTGCACTCATCATATCTTGTAACCCTTTTCACAACAATGTCAGTATGTTACTATATTGGTGTCAAATTTACATATAGAGGGGGAGGAATATGAATCCATACGTGCAAAAAATCTTTATGCCGTTTACCGCAGAAGAGTTAGAGCAACAAAAGACAGGACAATGGATCAAGGAATTTGAAGGAGAAAATTTAGACGAACAAGACCAACAATTTAAATTAGACGACCACCATCTTTTCCAAGAAAACAATATTTTGATTCGACAACATCGACGCTTCGCTCATTATCCACTACATTCTCACCATTTTTTAGAATTCAATTATATGTATTCCGGTACTTCCGAACAAATCGTCAACGATTTGCCTATCACGTTGAAAGAAGGACAATTATTACTTTTAGATACGAATAGCCGCCATGAATTATTGCCTTTAGGTGAAAAAGATATCTTGCTGAATTTCTTATTCAAGACGAATGATATCAACATCAATCTTCTTAAAAAAATCGATAATCGGAGCGGGGGCTTGACCTATAATTTTTTAATGAACGCAATCTTAGAACCCGGCTATAACGAAACCCATCTATTGCTACATTTAGCAAAAGAACCTGAGATCCAACTCACACTGGATCAAATGATTTTAGAATATTTTTCCCAAAAGCATTTAGGCAATGAAATCATGAATGCTTTTTCTCAAGTGTTATTTTTACAGCTTTCTAGGGTGTATCATTCGCAATTAGCAAAAATCTATAAAAAAGATGGACAAAGCAATTTGATGATCAAGATCTTGCAACGAATCGAGAGCCAATATCAAACATTGAACCTCAAAGAATTAGCAGAAGAATTAGGCTATAACCCAAATTATTTGTCTAATCTGATCAAGCAACAGACCGGTAAGTCTTTTAAACAACTGATCACAAATCAACGGTTACACGAAGCGCATGATCTGATTCTATCTACACGTTTTTCAATCGAAGAAATTGCGACCAGTGTCGGTTTTTCCAATAAGACTCATTTTTACAAAAAGTATCGAGAATACTTTGGTGACACACCGATTGCCGTTCGGAAACGTCGTTGAATGATATATATACATAAAAAGCCAACTGCGAAACGCTGATAAAGCGTGAATCGTCGTTGGCTTTTTTTATTTGTTAAAAGTGATTTATTTCAACTTAGCTAAAGCAGCGGTTGGTACTTGGCTCTCATCGATCGATGTTGGTCCAGAGGTCACTCGTTTTTGACTCACTTCCGCTTTGACAAAGCTGTTTGGTTCTAATGGCGTTGGATTTTCTGAGGCAACCGTATAAGGTAATTTGATCGTTTTGCCATCTTTAGTGACAAAGGTCAATTCATAGTCGTAGGCTTTCCAATTCCACATCTTCTCTCCGCTATCACTCAACGCATCGGTCAATGGTGGTACTGTTTCTGGGACTTTTGCATAGGCCACTTGGCTGTTGTAGGTTTGATCATAATATTGATAACCTTTGTAACCACCAAATAATAACAATAAGAGAGCAATTGCTCCAATCATTTTTTTCATCTCATACACCCTTTTCTGTTGATTGATCTATCCAGATTATCGCTGATTGCTTCCTCGTTTGAAAAGCGAAAAAAGTGACAGTTTTGAAATATCACTAAAAAGTTCGGTTGTTATTTATTGGGCGTTCATTTGACAATCTGGTAAACGCTTGCTATAGTAAAAAGGAAAAATAAATAAAACCTAGATGAACGAGGTATTTTGATGAGTGTAGCAGGTATTTAATCGAGTAAGTTGAATAGCCAATAAAGCAGTAGGCTTATTTGGTGTGCTTATAGATGATACCTGTCTGAAACAATTTCCTGTAATCAAATCAAGGGGAGGACATGTCTTATTTAAGCTGTGTCCTGCCCTTTTATTCTATTTTTAGGTCTTTATTTATTTTGGAGATAGGTATCTCTTCAAGAAAAGGAGAGAATATGAATCATACAATCGAACAATTACAATTTGAACAAATCAGAAAAGAAGTGATTTCTCGAGCAATCGGCGATCACACAAAAAAACGTCTGGCAGAGATGTCCATACCGACCAATCTGCAGACGGTAGAAACAAGGCAAACAGAAACAAAAGAAGCCCGTACGATCCTAGAGAGCAATCAGCATGTGCCATTTATGGGGCTGACGCGAATTGCTGCATTGACGGATCAAGTAAAAAAAGGGTTCATACTAACACCGGCTGAATTAATTGAATACGCTGATTTTTTGCGAAGCAGTCGAATGATCACACGTTTTTTTGAAAAAAATCAATATCAGACCCCGTTACTCTATGCTTATAGCAAGTATCTACCAGATCTACAATCTGTCGAGGAACTGATTTACGAGCAAATCAAAAACCAGCAAGTCGCAGACGAAGCATCAAAAAATCTGCGTAAAGTACGTAAACAGATCCAAACGATCGAAAAAGAGATCCAAGATCGTTTAACGAAGTTCTTACGTCATCCATCGAATAAAGAGATGATCCAAGAGAGAATGATCGTTCAAAAGGGAGAACATGCGACGATCCCAATCAAAGCGAGTTATAAAAATAAAGTAGCCGGAACGATCATCGAGCAATCGAATAAAGGAACGACGGTGTTTATCGAACCAACCGCAGTTGCCAAAGCAAGCGCGCAACATCAATTACTAAAAGCAGAAGCAATTGCTGAAGAATACCAAATTTTAGCTAGTTTGACTGGTGCTTTAGCTGAAAATGAACAGGCGATCGATCAAATCATTGATACAGTCACTGTGTTAGATATCATTTTCGCACGTGGAAAATATAGTCGAGAAATCAATGGCATCACACCGATCGTCAACAAATCAGAGCGCATCCACCTGAAACAGGCGAGACATCCATTGTTGTCAGAAAAGGCTGTTCCCTTAGATTTTGATTTAGGTGCGGATTATCGCGGATTGGTGATCACTGGCGCTAATGCTGGCGGTAAAACTGTTGTCTTGAAAACCGTCGGATTACTGACGTTGATGGCGATGTTTGGCTTACAAGTACCAGCCAAAAACGGTACTGAGCTTGCTGTGTTCGATGAAGTATTCGTTGATGTAGGCGATCAACAAGATCTAGCGAATGCGTTAAGTACTTTTTCAGGACATATGCAAAATGTCGCGCAGATTTTGAACAAAGTAGGTAGAAATACGTTAGTCCTGCTTGATGAGATCGGCAGTGGAACAGAGCCGACTGAAGGGGCGGCTTTAGCGATTGCGATCATGTCCGCCATGTATGAAAAAGGTGCGCTAATGGTCGCAACGACTCATTATGGTGAAATCAAAGAGTTTGCTGAAAAGCATGAAGACTTTGTCCCCGCAGCGATGGCCTTTGACCGTGAAGCCTTACAACCGAAATACCAATTACAAGTAGGGAAAACAGGAGAGAGCCAAGCGTTGTGGATCGCTAAAAAAATGAAGATGTCTGAGATCTTGATCCAGCAAGCGCAGCAGTATCTTACAACGAAAAATTATTCAATCGAAAAACGATCATTCAAACAGAAAAAGAAAAATCAAGAAGCGCCAAAAGAGGAGAAAGTCTTATTTTCAAAAGGCGATCGAGTATATGCAACACAATTCCAAAAAGAAGCGCTAGTCTTCGAAGATACCGGTGAAGATACGATCGTGATTTTTATCGATAAGCAAAAAGAAACGGTCCTGCGACAACGTGTCGTTTTGAAAATGAGCGCAGAAGAGTTGTATCCTGTGGGGTATGAGATCGATCATTTGTTTACAGAATTCAAAGACAGAAAATGGCAACGAGACATCGATCGCGGCTCAAAAAAAGCGCAGAAAAAGTTATTGAAAGAAGCACGTCAGCGTCAGGCTGAACGAAATGATACGTTGGATAAAAAGTAAATCGTCTATTTAGATCGTTGAATGAACATGATCGGACAGTCACATATAGGGAATTAATTGGTTCATGATAGAAAATAAGGTAAAATAGATGAAATGACATGATGGGAGTTGTTAAGTAATGAATGGAACATCTGATTGGCGAAAAGAGATTCGCACGATTCCGAATATCCTATCGATTATAAGAATTCTTTTATTGCCCTTTTATTTGTATTTTATGAGCAAGCAATCCTTCTATTTGGCTGGATCGATCATCATTTTTTCAGGAGTTACTGACTTTTTAGATGGCTTTATTGCACGAAGATTTGATCAGGTCACTGAACTGGGAAAAGTGCTTGATCCAATCGGTGATAAACTGACACAATTAGTGCTGATCATCTCAATGGCATGGGAACGACCTTATATCTGGCTGGTTCTAGTATTGTTTATTGTGAAAGAAGCGTTTATGTTGATTGCGGGAATCGTCGGGTTGCGCAAACAGATCAAATTGGATGGAGCAAAGTGGTATGGTAAATGGGCAACAGCGGTGATTTACATTGGAATAATCCTGCTGTTACTTTTCCCGAATATTCCTGAAGGATGGGTCATGGTGATATTTGGGCTCATTACGTACTTCTTGGCTCAGTCCTTTGTGTTGTATGCCTTGGAATATCGTAGAATGCTAAAGCGTAAGTGATGTATTGAAGTTACTGATGGCGCATCATTATTTGAGGTCGGAACAAACTCAAAGTAAAAGAATAGACAGAAAATCAATCGAGGTCGAAACTGACTAAGATTGATTTTTTTGTTTGATTCCAGTAGGAAACGGCGAAATTAGTTGAAACTAGGTACTGAGATATCCAAGCATAGATGTAGCTAGGTTTCAAGAGCGAATATTTCAAGGAGTTAGGCAATATGTGGAGTTGAATTTAGACAGATAAGATTATATGATTTTGTTGTAATCTATTTGAGGAATAGGTAGTTTACAAGGTAAGTTCTCAAAACAAACGATCGCACGTACATAGGTTAAGTTTTACGATAAAAGAAAAAATTTAGAAAGGACGGTGACTGATGGAACTAACTGATATTCAATCGAGTGAGGAATACTTAAAACATTATCGGGAATTTACGGAAAAAAGTTTTTCGACTGATTATCCACTGCTAAATTCTTTTTATAAGGAACTACATACTCGTTTTTTAACTGTCGCGTCAAAAAAAGGCAGTCCCATATTTGACCAATTACGCGAATTGTTAGTGATCGATGCCCAGTTACAGATACTTTATGAAATGGCAGAATATATAGAAATGCTGAAATTTGAAATGAATGAAGAAAAAATCATCGAAATGATCAAGAACGACAGCCAATCTTATTATAGAGAGCGAGTAGGCCTAACGAAAAAAGATCCGATTCCACGTGGTTTGATTTATCTGAGTGAAAAATAAAAATCAATTTTACTTATATGATTCGAGGTATTCAGGTCTACGTAGATCCGACATAGCTACAATGCATAGCATCAGCGATTGTTTTCGACCTAATCTTGTGATGATCACCAGATATTCTGAGATAGATTCAACGACAAATAGGAGGTTATGACAGAAGTTCTTAGCCCCGAAAGAAGCATGAAACCCGAAAATTGTTCTTCAAATTTTGGAGTTTCATGCTTCTTTTTGAAGGAACTGCTTCTGTCTTTCTCCCTTTTTATCATATGAATCGCTTGTTTTTTAGCAGTAATGAAAGCGATGATCACTACCGCCAAATAATCGTTGGCTCTTCTGGTTGCACGAGTCTCTCACTTTCTGATAAGAGGAAATCTACCGCAGAGGCGCCGATTTTTTGAGGAGCGAAGTCAATGGTTGAAAACGCTAAGATCTCACTATAAGGTAGATTTCCTTCGCCAATGATCGTGAAATCTTTTTTATGGATGAAGCCGGCTTGTTTCATGCCAAAAATAACTCCGGCCGCCGTATCATCGCCATTGACATAGATCACCTCGGGAATAGAGGATCTAGCAGAAATTTCTGCTGCTAATGCTCGCCCGTCTTCATAGTTTTCGATTGTAGTGAAGTAATGTTCGCCTTCGATTGCTTTGCCAAAATAAGCTTCATAAGCAGCCAATTTATTTTTGGTTGTCTGGCTTTGGTCAGCGCTGCGTTTCGTGGTAAACATGACCTTAGAGATTCCACGAGTATGCAAAGTGGAAAATAATTGATCATAGGCTTTTTTTCGGTCTGGATAAATCATCGTTAGTTCTTCATTGTCCATTTTTTCAGTAGAGACGATTTTCCCTTTGAAGCGAAGCGGTTCGAGTAAATGATCATTTTTTGTTCGTGAGGTCAGTATGAGTCCGTCGATCATTTTTTGCTCTAGGAGTGTGTAATAATTGCTTTCTGTTTCTTCTTCGTAATAAGTAGGGAGTAATAATACTTGATACCCTTTACTTTTTGCCTGATACAAAATACTGTCCACTAGTTGACTATAGCAAGAACTATTGTAAGGTAAGGTGACTCCTAAAGTAAACGTTTCTCCTTTACTTAGCTTGACAGCATTGCCGTTCACTACATATTTTGTGTCTTCAATGACAGTTTGGACTTTTTTTCTCAACTCACTGGATACGTAGCGGTCATTGTTGAGTACTCTTGAAACAGTTGATTTGGATACGCCAGATATTTTTGCGATTTCTCGAATAGTAACGATGGGGATTTCCCTCCTTTTTTCTCTTGACTTGGGACGCGTCCCAGTAGGTATACTTGGTTTGAAAGGTGGTAATAAAATGTCAATCAAAATGATAGCAGTAGATATGGATGGAACATTTTTGAATGATCAAAAAAAATACAATGAACCTCGATTCAATCGACTTTTTCAACAATTACAAGAGAAAGGCATACGATTTGTTGTAGCAAGTGGCAATCAGTACTTTCAGTTGCGTTCTTTCTTCCCTGAGCTTTATAAAAGTATAGCATTCGTAGCCGAAAATGGGGCAAATATTTTAATTGGTGAAGACCATGTGTACAACGCAGAACTAAGTCACGAAAAGATCGTGCAGACGTTAGACGTGTTGGAGGAATTAGCGCCAATGAACTTGATTTTATGTGGAAAACAGAGTGCATATATCTCAAATACGGTGTCTGAAGAATTATTTGAACGTGCAAGTTTTTACTACCCGCAGCTAGAAAAAGTAGCGGATCTATATGCGTTGACTCAAGAGAAAGATACGATTTTCAAGTTTGCTTTATCATTTGATGAGCAGGAAGCCGCAGAAAAACTATCAGCCTTGAAACAGTCTTTAGGTGAGGGCTTGATTCCAGTTTCTAGTGGTCATGGAGATATCGATTTGATTATTCCTGGTGTCCATAAATTAAATGGGTTGCAGTTGTTAGGGGAAAAATGGGGGATCCTTGATGATGAGATCGCGACGTTTGGTGATAGTGGGAATGACATTGAAATGATCCAACAAATCAAACACAGCTTTGCCATGGAAAATGGACAACCAAAGATCAAAGAAGCAGCTTCAACGATTATTGGTTCAAATAATACAGAAGCTGTTCTTGATACGATCCAAGCAATCATAGAGGAAAGCTAAAAAATATTCTGTTAGTCTACTGGACTACAAGAAATAAGCACCACAAACCGAAATAGGTTTCTATTTTGGTTTGTGGTGCTTGTTTCTTGGAAGTACGTGGTTATTTTTTGATAATCATATTGATGGCTTGTTCCATTTTTTTTGCTTGTTCGTCGGCGCTTTTTTCTGGATGTTCCAAACAATTTTTTAAATTTTCAGCAACGATCATTCCCATCACACGATCGATACTAGAGCGAACAGCGCTTAATTGAGTAATGATATCGATACATTCTTTTTCGTCGTCAATCATTTTTTGTATTCCACGAATTTGTCCTTCCGTACGTTTTAAACGATTTAGGATTGTCTTATTATCAATAGTCATCATGGGCCTCCAACTTAGTTTTTTTAAATAATACCCTATATAGGTATCATTTGCAAATATAGACTGTTTTTTATTTTTGGATAAAAATTAAATAGTTGACAATCCAGGTTTTTTCGTGTTGAATATACCCCGTAAGGTATTTATGAGGTGGGAAAAGGAGAATATTTAATATGGCATTATTTCAATTTGGTCAATCAGTGACAACGAAGGATTTACAAGAAAAATTAAGCGGGGACATTCAACTGGTGGATGTGCGATCGCCAGAAGAATACCGGGGAGGGCATATCAAACAAGCGAAAAATGTTCCTTTATATCGAATTACTAACTATAAAGGTAATAAACAAGACCCGGTGTATGTGATTTGTCAGTCCGGAATCCGTAGTAAACAAGCGGCAAAAGAATTGAAAGAACTTGGGTATCAGGCAATCAATGTCCGTGGTGGAATGAATCAATGGCTTGGACAAAGAGTTGGAGGGAAATAAGATGAAATATGTGATCGTTGGCGGTGTCGCCGGTGGGATGTCTGCGGCTACTCGGTTAAGACGTTTGCAAGAAGATGCAGAAATCATTGTTTTTGAAAAAGGTTCGTATGTTTCTTTTGCTAACTGTGGTCTTCCGTATTATCTTTCTGGGGAAATCAGCGAAAGAGAAAACTTATTGATTCAAACCCCCGAAAGTTTAGCTGCACGCTTTCGCTTAGATGTACGCGTGGAACATGAAGTGACAGCGATTTTTCCAGAAACAAAAGAAATAGAAGTTTCTCATGGAGGAAAATCTCATAGAGAATCGTATGACGCTCTTTTGCTTTCTCCAGGAGCTAAACCTTTTATTCCAGAAATCACAGGTTTATCTGAAGCAAGAAATGTCTTTACTGTGAGAAATGTTCCAGATGTTGATGTCATCATGCAAAAATTAAAGGAACACCCCCGTAAAGCAGTAGTTGTCGGTGCAGGTTTTATTGGGATCGAAGTAGCAGAAAACTTAAAAAAACGTGGCCTTGAAGTAACGATCGTGGAACGTACACCACAAGTCGTACCGACGCTGGATGAAGAGATGGCTTGTTTTATCCAAAAAGAACTAGAACGTAATGATGTTCAGGTTTTGACTGATTGTTCCGTTACTCGTTTTGAAGAACAAGGAAATGTGCTTCGTTTAGCAAACGGTAAAAGTTTAGCATCCGATTTGACGATTCTTTCAGTCGGTGTTCAACCGGATAGTCGTTTGGCTGAAATGGCTGGCTTGAAACTAGGATTACGTGGGGGCATCGTCGTAAATGAGCATTATCAAACGAGTGACCCTGACATCTATGCAGTAGGCGATGCGATTCTCGTAAAACATCAAATCACGAACGAACCTGCATTGATCTCATTAGCTTCGCCTGCAAATCGTCAAGGAAGACAAGTCGCTGATAATATGGCTGGGCATCCAAGGATCAATCAAGGAAGCCTTGGGACTGCGATTGTTCGAGCATTTGATCAAACCGCTTCATCAACCGGAATCAATGAGCGCCAAGCAAGAGCAGCAGGTTTATCGTTTCAAGTAGTTCATGCTTCAGGGAAAGACCATGCTGGTTATTATCCTGATGCGACGGACTTGTTGTTAAAATTGGTCTTCAATCCACAAACTGGGGAGATTTATGGTGCCCAAGGAATCGGTCAAAAAGGTGTAGATAAACGAATCGATATTCTTGCTACAGCTATTAAAGGGCATTTGACGGTCTTCGATCTTCCGGAATTAGAATTATCTTATGCGCCACCTTTTGGTTCAGCGAAAGATCCAGTGAATATGTTAGGGTATATCGCGATGAACGTCATCGAAGGATTGAGTGAGATGGTGCAGTGGCATGAGTTACCAACTGAACTAGCGCAAGGTAAACAATTACTTGATGTTCGAAATAAAGAAGAGTGGCAAAAAGGGTATTTCCCAGAGGCAGTTCATATTCCTTTATCAGAACTACGTCATCGTTTAGGCGAGTTGGACAAAGCGCAAGAATATATTGTTAGCTGCCATAGTGGGTTGCGTAGCTATTTAGCAGAAAGAATCTTGAAACAAAATGGTTTCACTGTAAAAAATCTAGATGGTGCCTTTTATCTATACCAAGCAATCCGGCCAGAAGAATTAAGTTATCCTCAAGCATAGCATTTTTTTGGTAGCCTATCTGTCCTATTCACATTTATTAGACAAATCAAGTCAATTGTTTATAGGCCGTTCCTTTGTTTTTTTCTATAATAAACAATTAGTGAAAGCGAAAGGAGAAGGCAGGTATGCACAAAACAAAAGTATTTTTAACTGTGTTAGTTGCCAGTAGTTTTTGCCTCTGTCAGGAGGTACGTGCAGAAGAAAGTCCTCAAGTGGCAGAAACGAGTGAGTCACAGGATGTCGCTAATCAGTCCCTAAGCTCGACAGAAGCACCTCTTGCGGAAACTGAGCCGGAAGCTTCATCCGAGGAAAGAAGTCGTTTGGCGGATTTGGAACAACATCGTAAAGAAGTCGAAGAGACATTGGATCAAGCAAAGAAACAGTTGCTCGAAAGACAAGAGGAAATCGATCAAGCAATACAGGATCTAGCGACACAAGCAGAGAATGATCGTGATCAATTGAAAGAAAAATTAGCTGAAAGTCGCGCAAAAGCGGAAGCGGCGAAACAGAAAATCGAGACAGCTACCCAAAAAGCAAACGAAGTGCAGACGGAGTTGCAAGATTTAGCAACCGCTACTGTTACTTCATTGGATCAAACGCAGGCGGATATTCGAGCTGCAAGTGCGGAAATCCATGAAAAAGCAACAGAAGCTCAAGAGGCAATGGCTGATTTTGAAACGAGAAAAGCAGATATATCTGCCAGTATCCAACGAATCAAGTCGACCTTGCGTTCTGCTGGGGAACGGTCGGTTCAGGCGGGAACTGTTGCTGAAACGCAAACCAAAGAAGTGGAACAACACTCTGCAAAGACATTACCTAAAACGAATGATCGACAGATAGGTTATTTGCCTCTAGTAGGAAGTATGTTGCTTCTTGTTGCTTTTGTCGGCGCAGTTTATAAAAAAGAGTTTGAGTAAATGTAGTGACCCTAAAAGTTAGACTAAAAATCTAATTTTTAGGGTGATTCCATAAATCTCGAACTTTTTTTTTATATTTAATTATTTGATAGAGTTTATATTTAATTATTGGTCTATATCATAAATGTAGGTTTGGAAATAAGTTTACATATGTTTGTTTGTTGTTTACGCTAGTTTTGTTTGACTTTTAGAGGGTATGAATTTCTTCTTCCTATTTTTGTTCATAAATGGTATACTCGTTTTGTTGTTTTTTTAGATATTTTCTAGAAAATTTTCAAAAATAAGAAAAGCTTTTTTAAGCAAGAAATAGGAGTGGGAGAATGAAAGCATATATGCAACGAATGGGTCGATCATTGATGTTACCGGTAGCTGTGTTGCCAGCAGCTTCTTTACTTGTTGGGATTGCCAACTGGTTAGTAGGGGTAGGCATCAGTAATGTAGGAACGACTTTCTTGATGAATGCGGGATTGGCGATTCTTAACCACCTTGCCTTATTATTTGCGGTGGGTTTGGCATTAGGTATGTCAAAAGATAAAGACGGTTCAGCTGCTTTGGCGGGATTGGTCGCTTACTTGATACCACAAACTGTTTTATCTGCAGATTCAGTACAAGGTTTATTACAGTTAGGAGATATAACTGAAGTCAATCCAGCTTTCAATACAATGGACAACAATGTATTTGTAGGGATCGTCGCCGGTCTAGTAGCTGCTGCGATGTATAACCGATTTAGTCAAGTGAAACTACCGATGGCTTTATCATTTTTTAGTGGCAAACGATTAGTGCCGATCATGTCGGCTTTAAGTATGTTAGTGATTTCTGTTGTTTTATTATTTATTTGGCCGAGTGTTTACGATGTACTTGTTTCCTTCGGTCGAGGAATCTCGCAATTAGGTTTTGTTGGTGCGGGCCTTTATGGGTTCTTTAACCGTTTGTTGATTCCAACAGGATTGCATCATGCGCTGAACTCTGTTTTTTGGTTTGATGTGGCAGGAATCAATGATATCGGTAATTTTTTAGCAGGTCAACAAGCTTTAGATAGTGGCACAGCGGTGATTGGTCAAACAGGTATGTATCAAGCGGGCTTTTTCCCAGTCATGATGTTTGGTTTACCTGCTGGAGCATTCGCTATCTACCAAAGTGCGCGCCCAGAAAAGAAAAAACAAGTTGCTTCCTTGATGCTTGCTGCGGGTTTTGCCGCATTCTTCACAGGCGTGACTGAACCTTTAGAATTTTCATTTATGTTTGTCGCATGGCCATTATATGTCATCCATGCCATTTTTACGGGTATCTCATTAGCAATCAGTGCCTTTTTCCATTGGACAGCTGGCTTTGCTTTTAGTGCCGGTTTTGTCGATTACTTTTTGTCATTGAAGAATCCAGTCGCTAACCAGCCACTGATGTTGATCCTTCAAGGGATAGTTTTTGCACTGATCTATTACTTTGGTTTCCGCTTTGCAATCAGTAAGTTCAACTTGATGACGCCTGGAAGAGAAGCCTCTCTTGGAGAAGAAACGCCAGATTTAGCTCCTAGTGAAAATGACTTTACTGATCTAGCAAGTAAGATTTATGAAGGTTTAGGCGGTAGTGAAAATGTTGCCGTCATCGATAACTGTACGACACGATTAAGGTTACAAGTCCAAGATACAGGAATGATCGATGCAGATAAAATCAAACAGACAGGTGTCCCTGGGATGAAAATCATCGATAAAACCAACGTTCAAGTGATCGTTGGCACACAAGTACAATTTGTCGCAGATGAAATGCTACGCTTGCAACAGGGGCAAATAACACCAGTGTCTAAGAAAAAAGAAGAACCAGTAGAAGTAAAGGAGCTTCTTGATCAAGAGGTAGTGATCTATGCACCATCCAAAGGGGAAATAGTACCGATCACTGAAGTAGCTGATCCAGTATTTTCCGAAAAAATGATGGGGGATGGCTACGCAGTGATTCCGCAAACAGCCGAAGTATTCACCCCGGTTGCTGGTACGATCATCAATATTTTCCCAACCAAACATGCGGTTGGCATCAAGACAGAAAATGGCACAGAAGTCTTGTTGCATATGGGAATCAATACTGTTGAGCTGAAAGGTGAGCCATTTACGCTATTTATCAATGAAGGGCAAAAAGTAGCACGAGGACAATTGATTGCTGTAGTCGATTTGGAAATGTTAGAAAAAGCAGGTAAAAAATCAGATATCCTTGTCGTATTCACTAATAGTCAAGAAATAGATAAGTTGCAACTAGACAAACGTTCAGCAGTCCAAGCAAATGAAGTAGTTGGACAAATAGTAAAAAAAACGAATGAACAATAAAGAGTGATGACAAAAGTCATCCGCAAAAAAGCCGAGAGACCCGAAAGCGATGTTTCAAATTTTGGGTTTCACGGCTTATTTTCTTGAAAAATCACTTTTTTGACACTGTTTGTTCGACGTTGAAAGAGCGAGTGCGTGAATACGTTAGATCAATTTAACAGCAGTTCCGCTACATGTGACCATCAACATACCATTGTCGCTACCTAATACTTCATAATCCATTTTCATACCGATGATAGCATCTGCACCTAAATCTTCCGCTCGGCGCGCCATTTCTGCAAGAGCTTCTTCTCGAGCAACTAATAATTCATCTTCATAACTTTTTGAACGTCCACCAAAGACATTGCGAAATCCGGCACCGATGTCTTTTAAAACGTTGATCCCTGTGATAACTTCACCAAAAACAATCCCTTGATACGCCTCGATTGGGCGGTGCTCCACACTACCTGTTGTTGTAATGATCATTTTGATCACTCCTTTCTTTTAAGCAAAGTATAGCAAAGTTACAATTGAAATAGTACTTTTAGCTGTGACTATAATAAAAAAACTGATGTTGCTCATATCGCTTTATTTCATTAACCGATAAGAATGCGCTATACTAAAACTAGAACGAAAGAAACCCCTTACAAAAAACATGTCGATGTTGCAAAGGAGGAATACGAGTTGAAGAAAAGTATTTTACTGCTTTCACATAGCAAAAAAGTAACAGATGGCATCAAAGAAATGATTGAACAGATGCAACGATCCGAGGATGTGGCCATTTATTCTCTAGGTGGGATCGAAGATGATCAAATCGGTTCTGATCCAACTAAGATCGTTGAGGCAATCAATCAATCGCCAGATTCTGATGCCTATTTAGTGTTTGCTGATATCGGAAGTGCGGTTTTGAATGCCGAATTAGCTAAAGATCTGCTTGAAGAAGCACAACAAGAAAAGTATCGACTCGTCGACGCACCGTTTGTTGAAGGCGCTTTTGCCGCAGCAATCACTGCTGGAAATACAGACGATATCGAACAAATCATTCAAGAAGCACAACAATCTGGTAAGAAAGGGTGGGAATAGTATGAAGAAAATCATGAATGAACCTGGAATGATCGTAGAGGAAATGTTAGAGGGGATCGTGAAAAGCTATCCTGAGCTGGTCCATCGTGTCGAAGACTCACGTGTCATTGCGAAAAACCAAGAGCAAAAACAAGTAGGGCTTATTTCTGGTGGAGGAAGTGGTCATGAGCCTGCTCATGCTGGTTTTGTTGGCGAAGGCATGCTAAGTGCGGCGATTTTAGGGGACGTGTTTACTTCTCCTACCCCCGATCAAATCCACACAGCGATCAAAGCAGCAGATCAAGGCGAAGGCGTCTTGATGGTCGTTAAAAACTATACTGGCGATATTTTGAATTTTGATATGGCGAAAGATCTGGCAGAAATGGACGATATCGCAGTGGAACAAGTAGTTGTTGACGATGATATCGCAGTAGAAAATAGCACGTACACCGCTGGAAAACGAGGTGTAGCCGGTACGATCCTTGTGCATAAGATTCTAGGCGATGCAGCTAGAAATGGCGCTTCATTGTCTGAATTGAAAGAATTAGGCGATCAAGTCGTTGCGACAATCAAAACGATTGGCGTGGCGCTAAAAGCGGCAACAGTTCCAGAAGTTGGTAAACCTGGATTTGAATTGGCAGAAGATGAGATCGAATATGGTGTTGGGATCCATGGTGAACCAGGCTATCGTCGAGAAAAGCTGCAACCTTCAAAAGAACTAGCGAAAGAATTAGTAACGAAGATCCTAAGTGATTATACAGAAAAGCCGAAAGAAGTCGGCGTATTAGTCAATGGAATGGGCGGAACACCGTTGATGGAACAGTTTGTGTTCATCAATGATGTGTTGGGCTTATTAGAAGAAGCGGAAGTATCTGTGACTTTCAAAAAAGTCGGTGATTTGATGACTTCCTTAGATATGCAAGGATTGTCACTGACACTGATCGATTTAACGGCCACAAATTGGCAAACTGCGTTAACTAGTGATGTACAAACAATCTCTTGGTAAAGGGTGGATAAACATGAAACTGACGGTAAAAGAAATTCAAGCATGGCTTGATCGTTTTTCAGAAGAAATCAAAGAAAATAAAGCTTATTTGAGTGATTTGGACACGCCGATCGGTGATGGCGATCACGGAAATAATATGGCAAGAGGCGTAACTGCTTATGAAGAAGCTTTCCAAAAAGAGCAACCTGAAACGATCAGCGACACGTTCAAGACGTTTTCGATGACGATGATCTCAAAAGTTGGCGGTGCTTCTGGTCCGTTGTATGGAACAGCATTCATGAACTTGATGAAAGCAACAAAAGGATTAGAAAGTATCGACTCGCAAGAACAATTAGGGGAACTCATTCTTGAAGGAGCTAACGGAATCAAAACAAGAGGGAAAGCGGAGCAAGAAGATAAAACGATGTTAGATGTTTGGTTTCCTGTAGCAGAGGCACTAAAATCAGGGAATCTAACGAAAGAGATAATCGAACAAGCAAAAGCACACACCGAGGGATTGATCGCGAAAAAGGGACGTGCCTCATACTTGGGTGAACGTTCAGTCGGTCATATTGATCCGGGTGCGGCTTCTAGTGCAATCTTGTTTACTGCACTATTAGAGGTAATGGATTAACGAGATATAATTACTAGAAACAAGAGAATGGGACAGAAAACATAACACGTCTCTGTTAATAAAAATCGCCTTCAAAGCTTGAAAAATAGTTTTGAAGGTGATTTTTTTCAGTATTGTGATGATTCCTTTTCTCCTGTGGTGTCAAAAAAAGAAAGCAACATTAACGGAATCAAATACAAGTCAGTCAATAATGATTTCAGAAAATGTAACGACTGGAACAAATGGAGAACCCGAAAATCTGTGTGTCATGGTATTAGCATTTGGAAATAAATGTTTTAAAAATTAACACAATTAGGCAGAAGTCACCTATCCTCTCTAGTTGGAAGATGGATGCCGTTCGGTCTGAGGGTGATCATTGGTCACTCGAAAGCCGTCAAAATAAATGTTATAATTACAGTGATGTTGAGTATGGTGCTGCAATTCCGCTGTGAAGGTGTTTGATTTAAAGAGAGTGAGTTAGCACCACAAGCAAAACTGTAAGGCTTGAAGCCATCTGTTACGATGCACATGTAACAATGATCATGATTAGAGTAAAAAAATGACATAGGCTAAAGCGAACGTCATACTCAGGAGTAAAAGAAAATTCGCCTAAATAAAAAAATATATGCTAGTAACATGTACCTTAGAAAGAGAGTAAGAGGTGAGAAAATGACGTACAATTTTTATGATGAGTATTCTATCGCACGTAATCAATTCCATAACCAACAATTCCCTTCAGAATACTTAGATGATATTTTAGTACGACTCGCTTATCATTCAAGTGCTATTGAAGGAAACACCATATCGTTACCACAGACTGTTTCTATCATTTTGTATAATACGGTTCCAGAAAGAACTTCACTACGAGAGTTGTATGAGATTGAGAACCATAGAGGTGCTTTTGCGTTAATGCTTGAAAAAGTACAAGAAAAAGAAAAGTTATCAGTATCTTTGATCAAGGATATCCATGAACGGTTGATGGATAAACTGATTGTTGATCGTGGTCGATTCAAATCGAATGAAAATGCAATATTAGGTGCAGATTTTAACACGGCTTCACCACAGGAAACGCCGTTGTTAATGCAACAACTTGTTGATAATCTGAATTATCGTTTAGATACTGCAACGACCGAAGGTGAACAACTAGAAGCAATTTTAGATTCTCACATCCAGTTTGAACGTATACACCCATTTAGTGATGGGAATGGACGCGCCGGCCGATTAATCATGAATTATTCTTTACTAAAAGAGGGATTTCCGCCTTTAGTGATTCAAACGGAAGATAAGGGCCAATATTTGGAGTTATTAGCTGAACAAAACGTTAAAGGGTTAACGAAGTATGCCTTTGAACAAATGGCTAAGGAAGAAAAACGACAAGAACAATTCATTGCAAAAGAAAAAGTACAAGATCACGACTTAGAGTTATAAAAGTTGGATAGGAAAGAGTGTGCTCTTTCTAAGAGGTTACTTCTGCTCCCACCGTTTATTCGGTTTTGGAGTATACGTCAAAAGTGAATTTTACTTTTGTCTCAGCTGCTCTTTTTATCTTTATGGGAGGAAAAATTCACTAGAATGTTCGATACAAAAAGATCGCCTTCAAAACTAATTTTTACGTTTTGAAGGCGATTTTTAGCAGATACCATTTATGGATTATGTCCGATCCTCTGATTGTTAAACTAGTTGCTGATACCTAAATATTCCCAGTGCCGCCACCTATTCCTGGACAGTTGATTTCATTCACGACGGAGACCGTTACCGTTTTTTCAACTCTTGGATCTTCTGTTACACCAAAAGTCACAGCGAAATTGCCGGTTTTGTTTGCTTCAATCGTGGAACGTTTCACGTAGACGTTCGCTTTTTGACCAAGGATAGTTGTCGCAGTTGCGCCAGTTGCTTGGATCAACGATGAGTCATCCGTTTCACCCAACTGAACAGTAGCATCGAATGCTTGTAGGAAAAACATGGAAGGAACATAATTGTCAGAAGTGACTGTAATATTAACAGTTTTAGTAACGAATGTTGAGTCACCTTTTAGACCGAAAGTAACCGTATAATTTCCTGGTTCAAATTTGATCGTGGAATATTTGATTTCTACAGGCAAGGGATTCCCTAAAATATCAGTTGCCTTGGCGTTTGTCATGCTGATCAGGGATTGTTGGTCTAGTTGGTCGATCGAGACAGTAGCGTCAGAGGCGTAAACAAAGTAAAGATCTTCCTCCTCCTCCTCGCCTTTATTGTCTGTCACGGTGACTTGGATCGTTTTACGGATTTTTGGTTCTTCTTTGATTCCTAAAACGATTTGATACGTACCGGGGGTATTGCTCACTACATTTGATTTCTTGATAACAACGTCTACTGGATATCCGGAAGATGTCGTTGCTTGAGCTCTTGCTGCTTGAAGAATCGACGCTTCGTCTGTGTTCTCGACAGGAACAGTTGCGTCTTCAGCAGTTAATTGATAAATACCGTAACTCGGGCAATCTTCAAGAGTGTCGCCTACTGTGATAGTGATTACTTTTTCTACTGAAGAGATATTCGTCGTGCCAATCGTCACTCGGTAGATACCAGGGCGATCTTGTACATTACTTGTTTTGATGATTGGCGTGATCTCTACGCCAATCGAATTGGTGATCCGTGCATGAGAGGCGATTAAAATCTGTTCGTTAGATGTTTCACCTACTGCTAATTCAACATTAGATGCACTGATTGCATAAGCTCCGATAAAATCTGTGTCGCTAACTGTTGGCTGCATTTGTACAGCACCGACAGGTTGAGAGACACCCAAGCAAGAGATTGCACACAAAAAAACACCAGCGGATAATGCGGTTTTCAAAACAATGGATTTCATTTCTTTACCTTCTTTCTAAAAAATAATTGTATAACAAGTACAATATAACAGCTGTTCGAGTTATCGACGAAACGATAATTATAGAATTAAAGAAAAAGTGGCACCCACAGAAAAATCGCTGCTTAGCAATGCAGACAGAAATAATGGATCATTCATCCCTGATGCGAGGATCAAGGTTTTTATCCATTCAACAAGTATGCCCGTGTCTCATTTTTTTTAGTTTGAAAAATCAAAAAATTTTTTGGTTGACAAAAAAAACAGTGCGTTCTAAGATAATAGATAGATGAATAAAGAATTAGACGATGAATAAAACGAAGTAGTGATTAAAGCCAATGTTTCAGAAAACTAGTGGTTGCTGCGAACTAGTACATGCTTTAACGCGAATTACATTTTAGGAGTCTATGGCTTGATGCCACGCGACAGCGTTAAATGTTTGAGAGATATGTTTTGGAAGCAAACATATAATTTGGGTGGTACCGCGAATTTTCGTCCCTTGACTGATTAGTCAAGGGACTTTTTTTATTCAATCAAACAACGAGCAGATCTTCTGCTTTGATAAAAAATTATGGAGGGTGATTCGATGAATATTATTGATGAATTAACGTGGCGTGATGCCATTAACCAACAAACGAACGAAGAAAGACTTCGTGAACTTGTTGAAGAAAAGAGTATTTCCCTTTATTGCGGGGTTGATCCAACAGGCGATTCGATGCATATTGGTCATTTGATCCCATTTATGATGATGAAAAGATTCCAATTAGCAGGACATCATCCATATATCTTGATCGGTGGGGGAACTGGAACCATCGGTGACCCAAGTGGCCGTACGAGCGAACGTGTGTTACAAACGATGGAACAAGTACAGCACAATGTAGATGCTTTATCGAACCAAATGCGTAAATTGTTTGGGAAAGATGCAAATATCACATTCGTGAATAACTATGACTGGTTATCAAATATCTCTTTACTGGAATTTTTAAGAGACTACGGAAAAAACTTCAACATCAATACGATGTTAGCAAAAGATATCGTAGCAAGTCGTTTGGAAGTCGGTATTTCATTCACAGAATTCACTTACCAAATCTTGCAATCGATCGATTTCTTACACTTGCACAGAACGTACGACGTGCAGTTACAGATCGGTGGAGCTGACCAATGGGGGAACATCACTGCTGGTTTAGATTTGATCCGTAAATTGGAAGGACCAGAAGCAGAAGCCTTTGGATTGACGATCCCATTGATGCTAAAAGCGGATGGCACGAAGTTTGGGAAAACTGCCGGCGGTGCGATCTGGCTAGATCCTGAAAAAACATCACCTTACGAATTCTACCAATTCTGGTTGAACCAAGATGATCGTGATGTTGTAAAATACTTGAAATTCTTCACTTTCTTATCACAAGAAGAAATCAATGAATTAGCGAAAAAAGTGGAGACAGAACCTGAGAAACGTGAGGCACAACGCCGTTTAGCCGAAGAAGTGACACGTTTTGTCCACAGCGAAGAAGATTTGCAAGAAGCGCAAAAAATCACAGCTGCATTATTCTCTGGAAATATCAAAGAACTAAACGCTTCAGAAATCGAACAAGGCTTTGGAAATATGCCGAATGTCGAGATTTCAAGTACCCCTGAAAATATCGTGGAATTACTTGTTTCCACAAAGATCGAGCCATCAAAACGTCAAGCACGTGAAGATGTATCGAACGGAGCTATAAGTATTAACGGTGATCGCGTAACCGATTTAAATTTTGTCATTGATCCAGCTACAGAATTTGATGGTAAATTCGTAGTGATCAGAAAAGGGAAAAAACGCTACTTTTTGGCCAAAGTAGTTGATTAGAATTTAGTAATTTTTTGCCTTGTAAAAGGTCTATTCCATTACAAAATTCCAATTTTTGAAACTTATCCTAATAGTTACGCCGATTGTCGTTAATACAATCAAAAGGAGAGAATTTACATTTGTAAATTCCCTCCTTTTTTTAATTTTTATCAATTGTACCAACAATTCAAACAATTAAAAACATTAAAATGAAATGAGGAAAATAGAAAAAATGATATTTACAGAAATAAAAAACAGGTGTAACCTAAGCCTCGACAAAATTTAAATAATTATTTTTAGGAGGGTTTCTTCATGGAATCAAATGTAAATGATTTAAATTTAAATGCACTATTCATTGGAGACAAAGCAGAGAATGGCCAAATCTATAAAGCTTTGTTAAATGAATTAGTGGACGAACACTTAGGATGGCGTCAAAATTATATGCCACAAGATATGCCGATCATTACGCCGGAAGAAAAAAGCAGTGAAAGCTTCGCTCACACGATCAACAAAACAAAAGACGTGTTAGCAGAAATCTCTACGCGGATGCGTACGCACTCTGTCCCATGGCATAATGCAGGACGTTATTGGGGACATATGAACTCTGAAACATTGATGCCATCATTATTGGCTTATAATTTTGCGATGTTATGGAACGGAAATAATGTCGCTTATGAATCTTCTCCAGCAACGAGTCAAATGGAAGAAGAAGTAGGAATGGAATTTGCTACATTGATGGGGTACAAAAATGGCTGGGGACACATCGTCGCAGATGGTTCATTAGCTAACTTGGAAGGTCTATGGTATGCACGTAACATCAAATCATTGCCACTTGCGATGAAAGAAGTGACACCTGAATTGGTTTCCGGAAAAACAGACTGGGAATTGATGAATCTTTCAACGCGTGAAATCATCGATCTATTAGATCAAGTGCCAGAAAAAATCGATGAGATCAAAGCACATTCTGCACGCAGTGGGAAACATCTGCAACAATTAGGTAAATGGTTAGTACCACAAACAAAACACTACTCTTGGTTGAAAGCAGCAGACATCATTGGTGTCGGTCTAGATCAAGTGATCCCAGTGCCTGTCGATCACAACTACCGCATGGATATCAATGAACTTGAAGCGATCATTCGTGAATTGGCTGCTGAACAAACACCAGTTTTAGGTGTCGTTGGTGTCGTTGGTTCTACCGAAGAAGGTGCAATCGATGAAATCGACAAAATCGTTGAATTACGTCGCGCACTAGAAAAAGAAGGTATTTATTTCTATCTACACGTAGATGCAGCTTACGGTGGTTACGGACGTGCGATCTTCCTTGATGAAAACAATGAGTTCATTCCATTTGATCAATTGAAAGAAGTACACGCAAAACATCATGTCTTCACAGAAAATAAAGACTATCTTTTAAAAGAAGTGCATCATGCGTATCAAGCAATTGAAGAAGCAGAATCAGTAACGATCGATCCACATAAAATGGGCTATGTTCCTTACTCTGCTGGAGGAATCGTAATCAAAGACATTCGTATGCGCGATGTGATCTCTTACTTTGCAACGTATGTATTTGAAAAAGGAGCAGATATCCCAGCGTTACTTGGTGCTTATATCTTAGAAGGATCAAAAGCGGGAGCAACTGCCGCAAGTGTTTGGGCAGCACATCATGTACTACCATTGAATGTGACTGGTTACGGTAAATTGATGGGGGCATCGATCGAAGGTGCACATCGTTTCTTCAATTTCTTGAATAATTTAACATTCAAAGTGGGCGATAAAGAAATCGAAGTTCATCCATTGACTTATCCAGATTTCAATATGGTCGATTATGTATTCAAAGAAAAAGGCAATGATGATCTGGTAGCAATGAATCAATTGAACCATGATGTGTATGATTATTCTTCTTATGTCAAAGGAAGCATCTATGGCAATGAATTCTTGACCTCTCATACAGACTTTGCGATTCCAGATTATGGCAATAGCCCATTACAATTTGTAAAACAATTAGGATTTACAGAAGAAGAATGGGAACGCGCTGGAAAAGTCACAGTCTTACGTGCTAGTGTCATGACGCCATATATGAATAAAGCAGAACATTTTGAAGAATATGCAGAAAAAATCAAAGCAGCACTTCAAAGTAAACTAGAAAAAATCTATGCAGATCAGTTAGTGGCAAACGAAACAAAATAAACGTAAATCTTTGGATGAGTGAGGAGAAAGGGAGTCGAAATGAGCGCTCATCTCTCGTTCAAAAAGAACGAAGGATGAGCTTCCTCTCTCAACTCATTTATTTCATGTTGGAGTGCCTTTGAAGCTTGATGATCCAAGCAAAAATACTCAAAGCACAAGTTGTCCGTACGTTTGCTTTTATTTGCTATTAATGAAAAAGTTTCAAAGACACGCCTATTTAATCATTAATAAGGAGAGTGTCAAAATTGAGTAAAGCTCAAGTAAGTAAAATGGGGCTAGGAACATTTATTGGTTTGACTATGGCGCTATGTGCCACTGTTCGTAGTATCCCAACGTTGTCAGCTGTTGGTTGGACATTGATTTTTTACACTATTTTTGCCGTCTTGTTTTTTGCTGGACCTATTTCAATGATTTCTGGTGAATTATCAACGATGCTTCCACAAGAAGGAGGCCCACAACTTTGGGTAAAAACAGCACTAGGTAGTAAATGGGGTTTTGTCGTTGCTTGGTTGCTATGGGTGCAAATGTTTCCGGGAATGGTAATGGTCGCTTCTACCTTAGGGCCATTATTAGGAAATACATTTGGAAATGCGTCTCTTGGAAATAATCACTACTTTGTTTTAGGTTGTATCTTGGTCATCTACTGGATCATCACCTTGCTCAACTTGAAGTTTGACATGGCGAAAGTCGGCGGGAACATTGGTGTTTGGCTAGGGGTATATATTCCTGTTGTGATCATGTTTGTTTTGGGGATCTTAGCGTTTTTCAAAGTGGGACTTGTTTCAAATGGCTATCTAGGAGATTTCTCATGGTCGAAAGCATTGCCTGATCTACAACACAGTGATTCGTTGAAATATTTGGCAGGGATCACATTTATCTTTGTAGGGATCGAAATGAGTTCAGTCTATATGCCTCGTTTGAAAGATGCAACGAAGAACTATACTAAAGGGGTCTTCATTGCATTGATCGGACTTGTCTTATTGAATGTCATCAACGCTTTGTTTGTCGCAAATGTCGTACCAGAAGGAACGATGGAATTGGCAAATATCACACAACCAGTATTGATCTATTGTGATATTTTAGGATTGCCAACGATCATTGGTAATATCTTCAGCTTTATGGTCTTTATTGGTGTTCTTTTACAATTATCTGCTTGGGTAACTGGACCTTCGAAAACGATCATCCAAGTGGCTCGTGAAGGGTTCTTACCACCAAAATTTGGTTTCCATAAAGAAAACGAATATGGTGTTTCGAGAAATGTTGTATTGACACAATCAGTAGTTATCTCACTCTTTGCATTGCTATATGGCATAATGGATGATGTAAGTGCGGTCTTTCTTACATTAACAAATGCAACAACCGTGATTTATTGCATTGTTTATTTCTTGATTGCCGTATCATTATTAAAAATGAGAACTAGCCATCCAGAATTGGCACGTCCTTATCGAATCGGTAAAAAAGGAAATGGCTTTGCTTGGCTTGTTAGCTGTATGTTGATGCTGGCAATCATCGCCGTTGTTGTTTCAACATTAGGAACTTCAACATTAGCGGATGCATTGCTTGTTGGGGCCATTGCGATCGTGATGTTCGTTATTCCGTTGATCATCAATCGCGTGAAGAAAGCAACCTGGTTGACTGAAGTTGAAACAGACTTAAAAGAATAACAGGAAAAACGATCTCTTAGAGAATATAAAACAACACCTATGAAGAACTTTTTTCTTCGTAGGTGTTGTTTTTCTTAAAAAATCAAGAGCAAAAAATAGAGACGTCTCAACTTTTGGCTAAGTAGACGTGTTCTAATGCTCTATTTTTGTTTGATCTTCCTAGGAATGAATGACCTATTTTTCTTTCAATGGAACAACAGTTTCTCGTTTGATCAAACGATGGGGGATCACTAAGCGCACGCCATTGCTCACTTCTTCATGGATCAGTTCTTGTAATTTTTGCATTGCGACTCGCCCTAACTCAGAGATATCGATGTCGATACTCGTTAAATAAGGGTGCATCAAAGTAGAAAAAATCGAGTTATTGAAGCTGATCATCGAAAGGGTTTCCGGGATGACATAGCCATACATTTGAGCGAGTTGCATCGTGCGCAGCGCGAAAATATCATCGATGACAACTAATGCTGTCGCTTTCGTATTTTTCAAAATCGAATCAAACGCCAAGTAATCTTCGGCTTGTTCCAAAGTGACACTTGGCTGGGCATTCAACCCCGCTAACATCATGGCTTTTTGATACCCGAAATAGCGTTCAAAATATAAACTTTCGTGGGTGGTATTAGTCACGAAAAGAATGTTTTTATGACCATTATCAATCAAGAATTCAGTTGCTTGTTTTCCTAACAATTGATTGTCATTGTCAATGTAGATGATTTCGTTCTCATGATGATACGGTTGTCCGATCAGCGTGAACGGAATCTGTTGTTCATAGAGATAATCGATGACTGGGTCTTCGCTATCCGAATAAACAAGGATAAAGCCATCGACTTGTTTTTGCAAATGCATTCGCTGAACGTTCTCTAACAAGAGGTCGAAACTTTTGGCTGTAGCGATAGCTGTTGTCACGCCGTGATGACGAGCTTCTTCGTTGATTGCTTCCATGATCTCAAGATAAAACGGGTTGCCAAGACGCTCTTTTGAATCGAGTGGTGGAAGAATGACACCTACAGCGCTTGATATACGTTTACCAAGATTTCTCGCCGTGATATTTGGCACATATCCTAGCTCATCCATGATTTTTCGTACTTTCTTTTTCGTTGTTTCAGAAATGCTTGGATGATCGTTGATCACGCGAGAAACAGTCGATGTCGCTACACCTGCTTTTTTTGCAACATCTTTCACTGTAATTGACATAAATTAAATCACCTTTCTTTTTTCATCGTTCATCGTCTTGGTTGGCTTCTTAAAATCAAATAAAGCAAAAATGGTCAAGTGAATGTACTGAATTCATAAGTTGTTTGGCTGATACGTTCTTGTCCAGGACGTAGTGTAATCGAGCCAAACGCCGGAAAGTGAACGATATCTGGTATTTCTTGTGGTTCGATGGCTAAACCAAAATTAGAGTGCATTTTTTTGCCATTGATTTGTAGCTCTTCATCGAATCCAGTTGTAGAAAATAATACCATACTTT
This sequence comes from Enterococcus sp. DIV1298c, assembly GCF_017316315.1. NCBI lineage: Bacteria > Bacillati > Bacillota > Bacilli > Lactobacillales > Enterococcaceae > Enterococcus > Enterococcus sp. DIV1298c. Next base: position 51,494 of record NZ_JAFLWG010000027.1, read on the forward strand.
TGTTCGTAGTTGCTATATTCATTTGGCGACCGGAAGTTTCTTCTGATAATGTTAAACTATTTTTTGTTAGTTTCGGTGAATTCAATAAAAAGACATCATCAAGCCCCATAGGATACTTAGACAAAATTTCCGTTAAGGGATTCGATTTATGGAAATCGATGGGTAAGTCCTCTTTAGCGATTGTTTCTCCTGTAGGTAAGTTATCATGATCAAGAAGTAACAGGCTATCTAATTGGATTTGAAGTTGATGCGTATCAATATCTCGCTTTCCATTACCTGATAGATTGAAATAGGCGTGATTTGTAGGATTACAAATCGTTTCAACGACGCTATTCGCCTTAGTGATCATCACTAATTTGTTGCCCTCTAACTGATAAGTGACAGTAGCGGTGATTGGTCCTGGATAACCTGAAGAAGTGTCTTTTAAATAAAAGACGACACCAACTGCTTGAGGTGATTTGAATACTTCTACCTCCCAAAATTGAAAGGACCAACCGTTTGTTCCGCCATGGATATGATGATGCCCATTATTTTTTTCGAGTTGATGCGTTTCCCATTCGCCATTTCTGATCCTACCTGCCACTGGACCAACAGTTGCACCAAAAAAACTTTGATCGGATAAAACATCTTGGAGATTGTCGTAAGAGAGTAAGACATTTTCCTTGAGACCATTCCTGTCGGGTGTGAACACTTGGTGTAAACGAGCACCATAATTGAGAAGAACGACTTCTAGCTCGTCGTTCTTCAATGTGATTTTTTTTAGGTTTGTTTGTTTGATGGGGAGAACAGAGATGCTTGGTTCAGACATCTTTACGCCAAACTTGTTGCAGATAGTCGAGTGTTAACGCAGACGTATCAGCGACGATCGGAATTTCCTCCCCAAGATCTTCCTTGCGCCCAATGCCTACAGGATAGGCACCGCTTGCGATGATTGCTTGGATGCCTGCTTTTGCATCTTCGATACCTACACACTCAGTAGCAGCTAAGCCGATTTCTTTTGCTGCTAATAAAAAGATATCAGGGGCGGGTTTGCCACTTGCTACTTTGCCAGGGTCGGCAATTGCATCAAAGTAGTCAGTCAATTGCATTTTATTCAGCAACAATGGGCCGTTTTTGCTTGCGGAAGCTAAGGCGATCTTGATGTCCGCTTCTTTTAATTCCGTTAATAAGGAAACGATACCCGGAAATACGTCTGATGGTGTGATTTCTTGGATCATTTCTAGATAGTACTCATTTTTACGCTTAGCTAAATCAGCGAATTCTTCGTTTGAGAAATCATTTTCTTTCTTACCATAGGCAAGAAGTAACGTCAATGAATCTTCCCGGCTAACGCCTTTCAATTGTTCGTTGAAGTTGCGGTCGATTGAAACCCCGATTTCTTCACCAAGTTTTTTCCAAGCGCGATAATGGAACTCTGCTGTGTCGGTGATGACACCATCTAAATCGAATAGAACACCCTTAAACATGTGCATCTTCCTTTCTCAATGGGATCGTCAATTGATCAGTCAACGCTTGTTTTTGTCCGTAAACACTTAATTCTAGTGCTTCACCATTTAGTAATGTGAAGGTTACTTGTTCGTCAGAAACAGCAACAAAAATCAAACGACCACGATAGTTGATATGGAAAGAATAGGCATTCCATGTGTTTGGTAAAAACGGAGCAAAAGATAATTCGCCATGGGCAGTTTTCATTTGAGCAAAGCCTTGGACGATTGCTAACCAGCTACCTGTCATCGAAGTAATGTGCAAGCCATCTTCCGTGTCGTTATTATAGTTATCCAAATCTAAACGAGCAGTACGTTGATACATTTCAACTGCTTTTTCTTCCAAACCAAGTTCAGCAGCTAAAATCGCATGGATACTTGGGGAAAGGGAAGACTCATGGACAGTCATTGGCTCATAGAAATCAAAGTTTCGTCGTTTTTCCTCTGTTGTAAATTCTTCATTGAAGAAGTAGATGCCTTGTAAAACATCCGCTTGTTTAATAAAGCAAGAACGCAAGATTTTATCCCAAGACCATTTTTGATTCAATGGCAATTCGCTGAGCGGTAAATCCGAAACCGGCATCAAATCTTTATCTAGGAATGTATCATGTTGAACAAAAATACCTTGCTCTTCGTCAACAGGGTAGTACATATTCTCAACGATATCTGCCCATTGATTTAATTCTTCTTCAGTGATCTCGATCGTTGCTTCTTCTTTATAAGCTAAATAGTTTTCTCGTGTATAACGGAGGACCCAAGCAGCAATCGTATTCGTATACCAGTTATTATTGATGTTGTTTTCGTATTCATTTGGACCAGTCACGCCGTGGATCATATATTTGTTTTGGCGTTTTGAGTAATGGACACGGTCTGCCCAGAAACGAGCGATTTCAGCCAATACTTCAAGCCCTTCTTTTTTCAGATAAGACGTGTCGCCAGTATAATTTGTATAGTTGTAAATCGCATAAGCAATTGCACCGTTCCGGTGGATTTCTTCAAAGGTGATTTCCCACTCATTGTGGCATTCGACACCAGTAAAGGTCACCATTGGATAAAGGGCACCTTTTAATCCTTGTTGTTGGGCATTATGAATAGCTTGTGGCAATTGATTATGACGGTATTTCAATAAATTTTTCGTCACTTCTGGGTCAGCTAATGCAAGATAAAGTGGCACGGCATAAGCTTCTGTATCCCAATAAGTGGCACCGCCGTATTTTTCACCAGTAAAGCCTTTTGGTCCAATATTCAAGCGCTCATCTTCACCATAATAAGTAGAGAATAATTGGAAAAGGTTGAAACGAATCCCTTGTTGCGCTTCGTCATCACCCTCTATGACTACATCCGCTAATTCCCAACGTTTTGCCCAAGCGGCAGTTTGTTCTTCTTTGGCTGCATCGTAATGGGTAGTCAACTGTTTGAATTCTTCTATAAGTGTTGAGGCTTGTTGTGCTTCAGGGATATCACGACTTGTCAAAATCACGACTTCTTTGTCCATGACGATCGGTTCATTTAGCGTTAGGTCAAATGAGAAGACGCCTTGTAACGCTAATGTCTTTTCTTCAAATACAGGTATCGTTTCTTCACCGTTGATCAAATGACGCATGCCAGCAGTGACAGTGAATTGTTCAATATCAAAAGCGTTAGGAATCGTTTTGGTTGTCAAATAACCGATTGAATCTTTTGTGCTGCGGTCGATTTGATTCCAGAAATGTTCATCGTAGTTACTATCTTCATTTTGAACATTCCCATCAAGTTTGGAAACAAATTTTACATTGCCAGTGCCGGCAAGTAGTTCTACAGTTACACGGATATAAGCTGCTTCGTTTTTGACGATACTCAAGAAACGCTCAAATGAGAACCGAACTTTATTCGTTGCTGTGGTGATCGTAAAATGACGAGATAAGACCCCGTTTTTCATATCTAATTCCCAATGAAAATCCTCTGGATCAAGAGAAGCTAAATCAATCAGTTGGTCGTTGATGTAAATGTCCATCGCAATAAAGTTGACAGCGTTGATCACTTTTCCGAAGTATTCAGGATAGCCGTTTTTCCACCAACCAACACGAGTTTTGTCGGGATACCAGATGCCCGCTAAATAGGTACCTTGATGATGATCGCCAGAGTACGTTTCTTCAAAATTCCCACGCATCCCCATGTAGCCGTTTCCAATACTTGTCAAGGACTCTTGCAAACGTAAATTTTCTTTATCTAATGTTGTCGTACTGATTTTCCAAGGATCGATTTGGAATAAGCGTTTGATTTGTTTCATGATTCTCCTCCTAAATGTTTCATTTCTTAGGTTTATAATAAACGCAACCGGTTGCGTTAGTCAATAGCAAAGTGAGAAATCGAGAATCTTTTTGTTGAGAAATGACTAGCAAGAAAAAAATATCGTGAATATATTATTATTGATAAAGAGTCTATACTATATTGT
>NZ_JAFLWG010000028.1:0-51692 GCF_017316315.1 Enterococcus sp. DIV1298c
TTGCAATATAATTTAGTTTTAATTTAGTAAGATATATTATTTTAATATGAAAAAACGTTATGTTGAATACGTTTTCTATTATAGTTTATAAAAGTGATAATTAGATAAATGTGATTTTAATTAGTTTTTAAGGGTTATTTATTTGTTTTTATCTAATTTTTCGAAATAAAAGAATATTCTCAGGGCGATAAATAGTAAAGTTCCATCCGATTGAAAAGGTACTGGGATACTAGCTTTTTTTAAAAGAGTAATTGGTGTTTAAAAAATGGAAAGATATGAAGGGCTTGGCTCATTAGCTAACGTGTGGCTCCTGAAATGGATATTATGAAAAACGATTTTCAATTCTCTATCTTATTATTGAGGTCAAAACGCTTCTTTCATGTGTTTCAATTAAATTACTAAATATTTAGTAAAATAAATCGTTTTCTTTTCTTGCTAGTCACGTTATAATAGATAAAAATGCTCGTAGGAGGTAGAAAATGACCAAGTTAACAGTCGCAATTTATGATAATGAGGGTGTGCCAAGAAAGCATCTTCAAGGAGAAGAGGAGATCGAGAAAGACCTGGTGGAATCTGCGGAAAATTTTGTGCATTTGTCCATGAGAAAATTTGAGTACCAAGAAGGGGATCAGATCGTTGTTGAAACGGAAGAGTCAGGGAGTTATTTATGGGTTAAATTAGATGAAACTTTAGAACCTTCGCTTGTGTATTTACCAGAAAATAAATGGACGTATGAAGTTTCGTTTCAGTCGAATCGTATCAAAGCTAGACCGGAGACTCGTTTTTCTGGAGGACGTCATTACATCAGTGTTCGCTGTGCTTCTGAGGATGAGGTCAAAATGTATCGTAATTTAGCGCTGAATCCGCATGATCAAAAAGAAGAATCTGGGGCTTATCCTCATGCAAGTGCGAATGTGGAAACGAGGAATGATGCAACTTTCTTTGCTTGCAACGCAATCGATGGTGTTTATGCCAATCACTCTCATGGCTCATATCCGTTTCAATCTTGGGGGATCAATCAGCAAGCTGATGCAGCTTTGACGATCGATTTTGGGCGAGATGTCCAGTTGGATAAAGTTGTTTTCACATGGCGTGCAGATTTTCCGCATGATAGTTACTGGACGAATGTAACGATCGAGTTTGACGATGGTACAAGTGAAACATTTGCAACAGAGAAAACTGCTCATCCACAACATTTTTCATTTGCTCAGAAAAAGACCAGAACTGTACGTTTTTGTAAGTTGATCCAAGCAGAAGATCCATCACCGTTTCCGGCACTAACGCAAATTGAATTTTGGGGTAAGAATGATCAGCCAATGAAGGGATAGATAATGAAAAAGCGCTTTTTGATGCAATTATTAGAAGCAAAAAAAGAATATCTTGTGAATCCAACAGTACCTAATTTGCCAGTTTCGGGCTATAGGGATTTCTTACGGACTGGTGAGCGATTGTCTTTTGAGACTGCCTACTTTGCCAGACGTAAACAAGTAAGTGTCTTGACATTGTCCTTATTACAACAAAAAGAAGTAGAAGTTATTGAAAAATTGGAACAAGTCCTATGGGAAATCTGTAACGAATATAGTTGGAGTTTACCCGCTCATTTACCGATCGAGGGCGATCACTTTCGTTTAGATGCCGCCACATGGATCGATTTATTTGCTGCCGAGACGGGGCAAATGCTAGCAGAAATCGTCTGTCTTTTTTCGACAGAATTGTCTGAAACGTTGACTTTTCGAATCAGGACAGAAGTTGCTCAACGTTTATTTGTTCCTTTGATAAAAGAGACATGGTCGTTTGAATCATTGGAAAACAATTGGAGTGCGGTAATCGGTGGTTCGATCGGAATGGCGGCATTGGATTTATTAGAAAGAAATGCTGAGTTACAAAAAGAAATATTAGTGAAGGTTGATCGCTGTATCCAATCTTATCTACGCAGCTTTGGAAATGATGGTGCCTGTGAAGAAGGTATCAGTTACTGGGCTTATGGGTTTGGTTATTATTGCTATTTTGCGGAAAAATATCAACAAGTTTACGAGGATGACCGCTATTTATCAGATGACAAAGTAAAAAGAATCGCGGCTTTTCCTTTTTACGTGATGATCGATGAAAAAGAGGGAGTACCGTTTTCTGATTATCATCCAGCAGAGCTGCCTAGTGGACTATTGAGCTTCTGTCATGAAAGGTTTCGTGTCGAAATTCCAGAAATCAAAGCGATGAATGAGTTGGATTTTGATCATTGCTATCGCTTTGCTCCTTTATTACGTAATTTACTTTGGACAAAGCAGTACAATGGAGATAGTTCAAAAGAAATCTTTCATTTTTTTGATGATGTGGCATGGGGTGTTCTTCAATCTGCAAAAGAAAATTTGGTTTTTGCAGCCAAAGGAGGACGCAATGATGAAAGTCATAATCATCTTGATATCGGTCATTTCATTTTCGGTACAAAAGAAACGTTGTTTTTAACAGATCTTGGAGCGGGTGAGTATACAAAAGATTATTTTGACGAAAAAAAGCGCTATCGTTTTTTAGTTAACAATGCACTTGGACATAGTGTGCCGATCATTGCTGATGCTTACCAGCTTTCGGGTACCGTGTCAGCGGAAAATACGAGTTTTCAACGAACAAGAACTGGCGGTATTTTTAAGACCGAATTAACTCATATTTATCCTCGACAGGCAAGATTGCTTCAGATGGAACGAACGTTAGAAGTAGATCGTACCAAACGACAATTAATGCTAAAGGATGTTTTCGTATCTGACAAAGAAAATCAGGAGGTAGTTGAAAATTTTATAACAATTCATCCAGTTGAAGTTAGAGAAGGAACGGTGTGCATTGTAGGGGAAAAGGAAAAGTGTGAGATGCTTTTTTCAAGACCTGTTCAGTTGATCAGACAGACATATTTCAATCATTACGGTCAAGAAGTAGAAGCTACGTTGATTCAAGCAACTTATCAGTTGGAGCGAGCAGGAACGATCCAAATCGAGTGCACGATTACAAGTAAATGACAACAACCCTATACGGAGGACGTCTAACGAGAAATAAAAAGGCATTCCAGAAGTAGCTTCGTAAGAAATAAGCCAGAAAACCCTATATTCAAACTTGGGGTTTTCTGGCTTATTCTCGGGGATGATCACTGTTCAACGTCTGGTTTCAACAGGACGTGTCGTTGAGCCCCTGACGACTAATTCTGTATCTAAAAGGATGCGTTTTGCGATGCCCGGTGTGTGGATGCGCTCATGTAAGAGATTGATCCCTGTTTCGCCCATTTCTTCTGTATAAGCTCTCACTGTAGAAAGGGGAGGCGTGATATAGCGAGAAATAGATAAATCATTGATGCCCATCACACTGATTTGTTCGGGAACTTGAATGTCGTGCGCATTCAATGTATGGATGATGCCGATAGCAAAAGCATCGTTTGCGGCTAAGATGGCAGTTGGTAAATCGCCTTGCCAATGTGCCAAGGCTTTTTCAGTTAATGCTTCACTTGTTTTAACGTCAAGTGAACTGTTTTCTTTTACAAAAAAATAGTTTTCATCAAACAAATGATGATGTTTCATCATGTCGATATACGTATTTGTTGTTGGTGTTTTGTAGGTTCGAAAACCATAGAGATTATCACTTTCTTCTGCACCGATATAAGCAATCTTTTTATGGCCTAAATCGAGCAGATGATGAAGGGCGACTTCCGTAGCTTGACCGAAGTCAGTATTGACACAATCATAATCGTGAAAAGGAAAATTTGATCCAACGACACAGAGATTCGGCGCAGTGGTATTTAATTCATCGATTTTTTCCTGTGTAAATTTACCGATTGCTAAAACGCCATCGACTGCTTGTAGTTGATGTTGTTCGTTTTGAGAGAAGTTTGTTACATGATAACCAAGTTCGACTGCGCGTTTTTCCGCAGCTAAGCGAATGGACATGTAATAAATATCTTCTAATTCCTCGTCACTCGTGCGCCAAGTGATCAAACCAATGACACCATTTTTTTTCGAAAGCTCAGTCGCTGGATTTAAGTTGCCACTTTTTCTGGCTTTCTTTTTATATTTGGTGTAATTTAGCTTTTCTGCAATTTCGAAAACTTTTCGTTTGGTTTCTTCTGTTGCTGAGAGTGTGTCGTCATAATTCAATACGCGTGAAACAGTAGAGATCGATACGCCTGCTTCCTTTGCGATATCGGTGATCGTCGCCATAAGCTACCTCCGGATAATAGACTTTATTAATTATAGTATAGGTAATTTCAGTAAAAAGGCAAGTAAAAATATTTATTTTTTACCAAAAAAATGTTGACTTTTTACTAATTTTAGGTAAAATTTAGTAAAAGAAAACGATTTCAATAAGGAGGATAGGACAATCAAACGATTTCTCTTTGGGGTACCATTCATTCTTATCATGAGTTTCTGTACGGGATGTCAAGCAAATAATCGACAACAAGAGATCGCTTTTGAGGATCAAGTCAAAGAAGAAATACAACAAAAAGCACATGTTTTTACTGAAAAAGAATATCAATCAGGAGAAGTTCCCTTACATGTTTGGGTGAAAATCGAAGGAAAAATCATTCAAGCGGATAGGGGAAATGAAATAGAAAAAGGGGATCGCTTTATTCTTCGCAGTGGTTCGAGTGATTATCAAATATTTAATGAGCAAACAGCTAAAATCGATGTGGGCGATGAAGTCATCGTTTACGGCGAATATTATGGATTTATCAAAGGAATTTTAATTGAGAGGAAGGAAACAAATGCAACAATTTCGTACAAAACAACAATGGCAAGAAAATTTCCGCCAGCTAATGACACCTTTACGTCCTTACTACAAAAATGAACCAGGTAAATTAAAACTAGGAACACATGGGACGGTTTATTCAGAGGCAACAAGGGAGGTTGAAGCTTTTTTACGACCGTTATGGGGCTTTGGACCTTACTTGGTCGATGAAGACGATGATGAATTGCTATCAGATTATTTGAAAGGGCTCATCGCAGGAACTGATCCACAAAGTGATGATTACTGGGGAGCCGTAACCGATTACGATCAATTGATTGTTGAGATGGCTTCTATAAGTACAACCTTGCTTTTGAATCCTGAAAAAATCTGGGGGCGGCTGTCTTCACTGGAACAGACGAATCTTGCGGAGTGGTTATTCTCAGTAAATGCGCGTCGAATCCCCAAAAATAATTGGTATTTCTTCCGTATTTTAGTGAATATCGCTTTAAAAAAATGTGGAAAACCATATTCACAGCAACAAATCGAGCAAGATTTTGATGTGATCGAACAGTTTTATAGTGGCAATGGGTGGTATTTTGATGGAGCTGAGACACAACATGATTACTATATCTCCTTTGCGATCCATTATTATAGTCTAGTATATGCCCATTTTATGGCTGATGAAGATCCAGTTCGCACAAAATGGATAAAGGAACGGGCGGTTCTTTTTGCTCAAACATTCAAATACTGGTTTGATGCGAGTGGGGAAGCATTACCTTTTGGTCGTAGTTTGACCTATCGCTTTGCCCAAGTCAGCTTTTTTAGTGCATTAGTTTTTGCCGATGTCGAAGCATTACCTTGGGGTGAAATCAAAGGATTGATCAGTCGCCATTTAGAAAACTGGATGACTAAAGAGACTTTCTCGACGGATGGCCTACTGACAGTTGGTTATCATTATCAAAATCTAGTCTTTGGGGAAGGCTATAATGGACCGGGTTCTCCTTACTGGGCAATGAAAAGTTTCATTCTTTTAGCTGTTCCAGACGAACACCCTTATTGGCAAGCAGAAATCCAGCCATTACAAATCGAAGAAAAGACATTGGCATTACCGGAAAGTAAAAATTTTTACCAATATAATCAGTCATTGACACATCTGCAAGCTTTTCCAGCTGGTCAGTTTGTGAATCAGCAAAGCTTTCCTCATGCAAAATATAGCAAGTTCGTCTATTCAACACGATTTGGTTTTAGCGTACCGAAGTCTGATTATTGGTATTACGAAGGTGCGTATGACAGTACGCTGGCTTTAGCAAAAGATGGGCATTATTTCCGTCCCAAGGGATTAGATACAGCTTTCTCTGTTCTACCTGATCGTATCATCCATGAATGGTCACCGTGGGAAGATGTCAAGATTCGTTCCACGATCGTGCCACTGGAAAACTGTCACGTCAGAGTACATGAAATTGAAACAAAAGATATGATTCAAGCATATGATGGCGGCTTTAGTGTTCCTTTCGAACAAAGCTTGCCCAAAGCAACTGAGCAAAGTATTGAAGCAAAAACGAGTATAGGAACATCAACCGTCAAAGGAATGATCGGCTATGAAAACGCAGATATTGTGCGAACGGAACCAAACACGAATCTCTTTTTCCCACGTACGATGTTGCCTTTTGTTTCAGCTGAGTTAGCACCAGGAAACCACTTGCTTGTGTCACTCATTTCAGGAACTTTACCTGATGAAACAGTGAACCAGCCAGTCATTGAACAAAAAGGACAAAAATTATTGATCCAACAAAAGAATCAAACGATCGAATTAACGATTAGATAATGGAGGTAGGAATGACACAATTTGAATGGTTGACACATGACATTGATTTTGTCGTTGATAAAATCAAAAAAAATCTGACACTTTTTCAAGAGACCGTACCACCTGCTGCGAGCGTAGACCTTGTCTATGCTCCAGAGGAAAATACGGATTGGACAGCTAGTTTCTGGATAGGGATGCTCTTTTTGGTCAAAGAACTGACGAACGATCCAGCAGTCGATCCAACGATTGAAAAGCAACTCGCCTCTTTTCGCCGACGTCTTGAAAAAGATATTGCGCTTGAAACACATGATATCGGCTTTTTATATACGCTCTCTGCGATCGCTGATTATCAAGTGAATCAACGGGAATCCTCAAAAGAATTAGCGGTCAAAGCCGCCGATCGTTTGATGGAGCGCTATGATCCAAAAACACAGATCATCCAAGCGTGGGGGGATTTGAATGATGAACAACAACGCGGCCGTATGATCATTGATTGCTTGATGAACTTGCCACTGCTATATTTTGCTTCAGCGATGACTGGAGAGGGCAAATATAAAGAAGCTGCATATACACACGCCAAACAAACCCAGCGTTACATCGTTCGTGATAATTTTACAACATATCATACGTATTATTTCAATCCTAAAACTGGCGAAGCAATCGGCGGCAAAACGCAACAAGGCTTTGCAGACGATTCTTGCTGGGCACGTGGCCAAGCATGGGGGATTTATGGATTTACCTTGAGTTACAATCATACTGGCGATCATACTTTTTTAGAAACAGCGAAAAAACTCGCGGACTATTTCATTGATTGCTTACCGGAAGACAAGATCTGTTACTGGGATCTGGTGTTTCATGATGGCAGCGGAGAAGAAAGAGATACTTCTGCTGCGGCAATCGCCGTTTGCGGCTTATTGGAACTCGCAAAGCAACTACCTTTGACTGATCCGAAAAAAGATGAATATCAAGCTGTTGCTGTGGCAATTATGAAAACGTTATCAAAAGGGTATACAAGTGTGGATTCGCCACAATCGAATGGCTTGTTACTCGAAGGGGTGTATGACAAAAAATCAAATAAAGGAGTGAAAGAGTGCATGATCTGGGGCGATTACTATTATGTAGAAGCCTTGGTACGACTTACAACAGCTTGGTACAGTTACTGGTAAAAACGACGATTAAATGAAACGGAGGGATTTGGAACATGAAGTTTTTGAAAAAAAGTGTTATTGCTGCGTTACTTGTTAGTGGAGGGCTTTGGTTAGGTGCATGCGGAAATGAAAATCAAGCACAAGACCAATCAGAAGGAACAGTGTTGACAGTCAGTACGTGGAATTATGAAACGACACCAGAATTTGACAAACTTTTTCGAGCATTTGAAAAAGAAAATCCTGGAGTAACAGTGAAACCCGTGGATATTGCTTCAGATGATTATGATACAAAATTGACGACGATGTTAGCAAGTGGCGATACGACAGACGTATTGACGATGAAAAATCTATTGTCTTATTCAAATTACGCATTAAGAGATCAATTGGTTGATTTGTCTACGCACATCAAAGATTTAGATACAGCCCCTGCCATGGAAAGCTACGAGATGTATAACATTGATGGAAAAACGTATGCGCAACCTTATCGTACAGACTTTTGGGTGCTTTACTATAATAAAAAATTATTCGATGAGGCAGGGATACCTTATCCAGATAATTTGACTTGGGAAGAATACGAAGACTTGGCGAAACAACTTTCAAAACCGGAAGAGCAAGTATACGGTGCATACCAACACACGTGGCGCTCGACTGTTCAAGCAATTGCAGCTGCGCAAAATAATAAAAATCTAGTCGAGCCAGATTATGATTTTTTAGATGAGTACTATGACCGTGTATTGCGGATGCAAGAAGAGCAAGCTCAAATGGATTTTGGTACAGCTAAGTCAACGAATGTGACCTATCAATCACAATTTGAAAACTCCAAGGCTGCCATGATGTACATGGGCACGTGGTACATGGGTGCTTTGTTGACAAATATTGATGCTGGTTCAACAGATGTGGAGTGGGGCATCACTCAAATGCCGCAAAATGAAAAAGGACAGGAAATCCAAACATTTGGTTCTCCCACAGCCTTTGCGATCAATAAAAACTCAAAACAACAAGAACTAGCGCAAAAGTTCCTTGATTTTTGCTCGGGAGAAGCGGGTGCTAAAGTGTTAGCAGAAGTAGGTGTCGTCCCTTCTTATCGAACAGATGCGATCAATGAATTGTACTTCAGCCGTCAAGGAATGCCAAATGATGAGATTTCACAAAAAGCATTTGAGCCAGATTATATTGCTATCGAGTTTCCAGTCGATACGAACGGCCCAGCGATTGACAGGATCTTACAGGAAGAGCATGAACTGATTTTGGTAGGCGACGAATCACCAACATCAGCGATTGATAATATGGAAAAACGAGTGAAACAAGAAAGCGAATAAAAAGGTCTGTGACGATGTGTTGTAAGTGAACAAGATTCACATCAAATAATCGAGGGTAAACGTTGATTTTCCCTTAATCGATTGCCAACTATATGCTGAAGGTGGGCATACTGCACCTTCAGTGTATAGCTGATATAAATGCCTGTCATTGCCTTTAATGAAAGGGGGAGCGTCAAAAGAACCAGTTGGTTTTTTTGATATCTAGCTATGGAAGTAACAAAGTCAGCTTCACATAAATTAAAACGTAAAAATACGTTGATTGCTTGGTCATTTATTGCGCCAAACTTTATTGGATTTTTGATTTTTACTTTAGTACCAGTTGTTTTTTCATTAGTGTTAGCCTTTATGAAATGGGATTCCTTTAGTACACCAGAATTTGTTGGTCTGCAAAATTTCACTCGAATGTTATCGGACGATACGTTTTGGATCTCGCTAAAAAATACTTTTCTGTACACGATTGGCGTTGTTCCGTTGACCTTGGTTTGTTCGTTGGGTTTAGCCATTTTACTGAATCAGAAAATAAGAGGAGTCAAGTTTTTTCGGACGGCGTTTTTCTTCCCCTATGTCACCTCATTAGTGGCAATTGCAGTGGTGTGGAGTATGTTGTTTCATCCTACGATGGGACCAATCAACCAGTTTTTACGTGTATTCATTGAAAATCCTCCAGGCTGGTTGTCTAGTTCAGATTGGGCATTGACAGCGATCATTATCGTTAGTGTCTGGCGAGGAATGGGCTATTATATGATTTTGTACTTAGCTGGATTACAAGGGATCTCGAAAGAATTATATGAAGCAGCAGCGATGGATGGTGCAAACAAGTGGAAGCAATTCCGACACATCACCGTACCTGCATTGCGCCCCACAACATTTTTTGTCACGATCATGTTGGTTATCAACTGCTTCAAGATTTTTGACCTTGTCCAAGTGATGACCGATGGAGGACCAGGTCGTGCAACAAATGTGTTAGTTTACCAAGTCTATAGTGAAGCATTCGTAAAATTCAATTTCGGTTACGCTTCAGCAATTGCTATGGTCTTGTTTGTGATCGTATTGGTGATTACGGTGATCCAGTTCAAATGGAATCAGATTCAAGAGAAAGTCTAAGGGAGGCGAACAGATGAACAATCAGTCAGACAAAAAATCATTTCAGAAAATACTCGTGTTTGTGTTGCTTGTATTTTTTTCAGTGCTCACGTTGATTCCTTTTATCTGGATGATCTCTGCATCATTCAAAGCGAACAATGATGTCTTTTCGGTTCCGATCCAATGGATACCTAAGACATGGCATCCAGAAAATTATTCAGTCATTTGGACACGCATTCCGTTACTGACTTTTTTCAAAAATACAGCGATTTTAAGTATTGTGATCACATTGATCCAACTCTTTACATCAAGTTTTGCTGCCTATGGCTTTTCGAAAATGCACTTTAAAGGAAGAAACCTCCTTTTTCTTGCATATATCGGTACGATCGCTGTTCCCTGGCAATCTTACATGATTCCACAATTTATCATGATGAGACAATTAGGGTTGTCAGATACGTTGCTTTCTTTGATATTGTTACAAGCATTTAGTGCATTTGGCGTATTTTTATTGAAACAATACTATAGTAGTATTCCCGATTCTCTTTGTGAAAGTGCAAGGATCGATGGGCTGACCGAGTGGGGCATTTATCGCCGGATCATCTTACCTTTGACTAAACCAGCTTTAGCTAGCTTGACGATCATCACTTTTGTCAATACATGGAATGACTATATGGGACCATTTATTTATCTGTCATCAACAGAAAATAAAACGATCCAATTAGGATTGAAAATGTTTGTTGGGTTGTTCGATACAGAATATGCTCTGATCATGGCGGCATCCGTTTTGTCTGTTTTACCAGTCGCAATCGTCTTTTTAGTCATGCAAAAATATTTTGTTGAAGGTATTGCTTCTTCTGGCGTCAAAGGATAGAAAGGAAAAGCTATGTTTAAAAAACAAACGTTTGAAACGAATGTTTATATGAAGCTGTTTCGTTTAGCTTATAGTTTTCTTGCGGGCAATCTATGTATTTTTCTTGTGAATCTTCCCTTTTTTCTGGTCGTAGTGACAACTGCGATCGATAGTAGAAATAGTCTCTTTTTGTTAGGGAGTATACTTTTTTTCTTACCTGCGATCTTAACAACTTTAGCTTGTTTCGCTAATGATATCCAAGGAAATGACGTACCAGTCAAAACGTTTTTCCAACTGTATCGCGGACTCTGGAAAAAAAGTATGTACTTAGGTGGTCCAGGATATCTTGTGATCGTGATTTCTTATGTCGATATCCTTTTTTTCATCCATCAACCAATGGGGAAATGGGTCATTCCTTTCTTTTTCTTATTGATCATTTTGGCGATTAGCCTGATCCTCAATAACTTTTATCTCCAAGTAAAGAATCCGAAGATCTCCATACGAAAAATCTACCATGTATCACTATATTATGTATTGAAAAAATGGTACATCAGTCTATTGAACGCTGTTTTGTTGGTTCTTTTGCTAATCGTGATGGTCGTTAAACCACAGTTTGGCTTCTTGCTCACACCAAATTTATTTTTAGGTTTGGTTTATCTTAACTGCAAGCAGACATATCGAGAGCTAAATCAATAGTTATTGAAGAAAAAAATTGAAAAGAGAAGTAGCTCCCCAAAGTTCGATCAAAATCTGACTTTGGGGGGCTATTGATTTATCCGTGGTTTGAAGAAAAACGGAAAAGGCCAATCGATATTAGCATCGAAAGTTTTTTCCGACTACTAGCCATAGGATAAGTGGCATCAGTAGTAGTCCGCTTCCAATCATTATCCAATCGATTGAAACTATATCAGATAATGGTCCCAGTACCAACATCGTAGCTGGAGAAGCACTACTGATCGCCATCGTGACTAGACTCATGATTCGGCCCATATGTTCGTTATCCGTTTTTGCTTGAAAGAACGAAACCATTGCAGTACGTGAAATGGGTACAACAAAACCAATTGCTATCATCATGGCGAAATACAGCCAGAAATTTGATGCCACACCTAACAAAATAAAAGGGATGACCAACAATGAATAGCCTAATGCAATCGTATGGATTTTATTTTTAAAGCCTCCCCATGTACTCATCACTGACCCGCCTACCAACATTCCTGAAGCAAACCCAATTTCTACTGCCGATAGTTGCCATATTCCATCATGAAAATTACGAGTGATTTGTAATGGCGCTAAATTGGCAGCAGGTGTCGAAAACACACTTCCCATAAAACCAGCAACGATCAATGCAGTCAGGATTTTGTGCGTACGAAGGTAACTGATACCAGTCTTTATTTCTGCTAAAACTTGTATTTTATTTGTTTTTGCAGATTTCAACGGTGGAACTTTTACTCGGAAAAACAGGATAGTCACACCAATAACCGCAGTCAAAAAGTCGATCAGTAGTATCGCATCTAAAGGCAAAATAGTAAGCAAACTTGCTGCCAATGCAGGACTTGCAAGCATCATCATAGCTTGGATCGTCTGATCGATTCCATTGATCCGTACCAAGTGCTTTTCTTGGGTGATTTGTGGAATGATCGAAGAGACAGCAGGCGTTTGAAATCCTTGGCCGACAGAGCGAATGAATATCAACCCCAATAATAAAAGAAGATTTTTCTCCATCGCGTTGTTCACAACGAACAGGATCGCCATGAATAAAGAAGCCAGTGCGACGCAACTATCAGATAAAATGGCGATTATTTTTCGATCGTAATGATCAGCAAGCGCTCCCGCAAAAGGCATGACTAAAACCATCGGCAAGATACCAATCGCGCTCATCAAACCAACCACCATTCCTGATCGTGTTGATAATGTGACATGCCAAATAATAGCATACTGTACCAACATCGTTCCGACCATTGAAATGGCCTGCGAAGTTAGTAAGTATGCTATGTTCTTTTTCCAATTCTTTTCATCATACATCATTTTTGACATTTCTATTCTCTCCTTTTGGATATAAATTAGGTTTCTAACAATTTATATGCCCAAAAGGGTTTTTCGGAGAATGTGTCCTAATTGCTGAGACGAATTTATCATATTTGAAAAAATTTGTAAAGAATAAATAGGAGGGAAGTACTCATGTAAACGGTTATGATACTAAAAAGATCTTTTATTAGAAATGTAATAAATAACAATACAAAAATGATAGGATGAGCTATGTAATAAATTGATCTAAGATGTAGTAGTGAAATTGAAACTTTGAACATAAAGATGGATCAATCGCATTGATTTTGGATTTGCAAAAAACGAGCAACTATTAAATAACGATTTATTTTGATAAGGAAGTAGCTGATAAAATGTTTAGAGGATGTTTCTCAGTTTTTCGTATTTTGATGGTCTTTGACGTATTTATTGAATAGAGAAGCGAAACTTTTGCTTTTGAAAGGAAAAGAGGGAGAGATGAGAAAACGAACGAACAAACAAACAAGTTCTAATAGCTATGGCTGTGATTATCAGTCTAGTAATGATTCTCATTGTAATGAAAGTATTTATAAATAAAAGTGAGGAAAGAAGAGAGCAAGAATTGTTAGTAGTTGAGAAACAATCAGTGCAAGCTCTGAAAAATACATTTGCGGATATTGCAGAGATAAAATTTGAACGTTCTGTTAAAAATGATATGACGGGTTCTTATGGGTTGTTTGTAACAATGAAAAATACCAAAGGTCAATCTGTTTATTTTTCATATGGCTTTTGGAAAGAAAATGATGATATTGGGGATTATGGATTAGAAAATGAAGAGGTTCAAAAAGTAGGGATAACTACTGAAAAAATAAAAGTGATTTATACAAATGGAAAGGAGGAAATACTTTGAGCATTACAGATGAACAATATAAAATTTTTAGTGATAGAGTTTATTGGATAGATCCGAATGATAAAAAGAAATATGATTCAACATATAAAGAAGGTTCTATAAAAGTTGTTGAAGGTTATAAATTCAAAATCCTAAAATCAAAGAAAACTCTAAAACAGAGGGTATGTAAGTAATAGCAGTCACGCCACTTGATAAAACAGTCGGTCTTGTGCATTGATAATACTTTGAAAGGGACAGGATATATGAAAGAACGAACGAGTAAGCAATTGCTAATAGTTTTAGCAGTAATGATCAGTTTGGTAATGATCGTAATCGGTGGGAAAGCATACATGGATAAGAGAGAAGAAAGAAAAGCGCAAGAATTGTTAGCGGTAGAGAAACAATCGGTTCAAGCTTTGAAGAACACTTTTGCGGATATTGCAGAAGTGAAAATTGAACAATTTGATAAAAATGAGATGACAGGATTTTATAGGGCAATGGTTACAATGACTAATACTAAAGGAGAGTCAGTCTATTTTGATTATGGTTTTATCGCACAAACCAATGAACTAGGCGCTTATGGAATAGAAGATATAGATATACAAAAAGAAGGAATAACGACAAGGAAAATAAAAGCAATTTATAGTAATGGTCAGGAAGAAGATGTTTGATCATGATGAAATAGGCAGATTGGTGTATTGGCGATAGTCTAAGAAAAGAGGACATATGAAAAAACGAACGAGTAAGCAGATGCTAATAGGTTTAGCAGTAATGATCAGTTTGGTAATGATCGTAATCGGCGGGAAAGTATACATGGATAAGAGAGAAGAAAGAAAAGCCCAAGAATTATTAATGGCAGAAAAAGAATCGGTCCAAGCTTTGAAAAATACATTTGCAGATATTGCAGAAGTGAAAATTGAACAAACAGGATATGACAATATGACAGGTTCGTATGGCATGCTCGTCACTATGAGAAACACAAAAGGACAGGCTGTTTATTTTTCGTATGACTTTTCAAAGAATAGTAGAGAAATTGATACATACGGAATTGAAGATAGAAGTATACAAGTTGAAGGAATTACTAAGAATAAAGTAAAAGTGATTTATTCCAATAGTAAGGAGGAGTATGTATGATAGTTACTGATAAGAACTATAATAAAATAAGTAATCAATATACCGACTAGATCCTAAAAACAAAAAATATGACCCTACTTTAAAAGAAGGAGCAATACGGAAATTTGGCGGAACTAGATTTAAAATACTAAAACTCAAAGAAAACTCGAAAACAGATGGCATGCAAGCTATGGCAGTCGCTCCGCTAGATGAAAAAGGGAATGTTGATACTTCCCAAGTAGTGATTTCTTATGCAGGAACAAATAAATCAGATTGTAAGGATCTAGAAACAGACTTATGAACGATTAGTGAATTTTTTTGATAAAATAGTGGTTCTAGTGTATTGATAATAGTTTAAAAGAGAGATGGATGATGAAAAAACGAATGAATAAACAATTGTTAATAGGTATCGCAGTAATGCTCAGTTTGGTAATAATCGGAATCGGAGGGAAAGTATATATGGATAAGAGAGAAGAAAGAAAAGCACAGGAATTGTTAATGGCAGAAAAAGAATCGGTCCAAGCTTTAAAAAAAATATTTGCGAATATTTTAGAGGTAAAAATTGAGCGTTCAGGGTACTTCAGCATGACAGGTTCTTATGACATGTTTGTTACTATGACAAATACCAAACAACAATCAGTGTATTTTTCATACGGTTTTGGAAAACATAGCCGTGAGATTCTTGATTACGGAATAGAGGATAGAAGTATACAAACGAAAGGAATTACGAAAAACAAAATAAAAGTGATTTATTCAAATGGTGAGGAGGATTATGTATGACAATTACGGATAAAAATTATAATAGTATAAGTAATAGGGTTTATCGAATAGATCCTAACCACCCTGAATATAATGCTGATTTAAAAGAAGGATCATTTCGCAATTTCGGTGGAGCTGAATTCAAAATACTAAAACTCAAAGAAAACTCGAAAACAGATGGCATGCAAGCTATGGCGTTAGCTCCGCTGGATGAAAAAGGTAACGTTGATACTTCCCAAGTAGTGATTTCTTATGCAGGAACAAATAAGTCAGATTTTAAGGATATAGAAACAGACTTACGAACGATTATTGGTCTTTTCGATGGCTCAGATAATCGAGTGGTTTCTTTAGTAACCAGACAAGCACGTTTTTTGGGTCAATTGACGTCTGCTACTGAGTTTGCGAAAGAGGTAAAGAATGAGTATAAAGATGCTGAAATTTCTACAACAGGTCATTCATTAGGACAGTATCTAGCCTTGTATGTCGCAGCTGAAAACCAATGGAAAAATGTTGGGTTCAATGGGCCAGATCCTTACGAACTATTATCTCCAGAAGCAAAAAAATGGGTAAAGGAAAATCCAGGGATGTTGACGAATTATCGGAACCGGGGTGATTTCATTGGTAATCTAATGGGAGATGGGACAGAGGCAGAAATAAAAGTAAGCATGGAAATGAGGTTAATAAATCCGTTTGATTATCATGGTTTAGATGTTTGGAGATTTGATAAACAAGGAAATCTGATCATTCCAGAGAACGACTATAATACGAAAGCAAGTATACAACAGGAAAAAAATAAAGCAATGAATGATTTCTCAAGTCATTTGGGTACGTTGAAAAAATGGCGTGAAAAGTTTACTGCGAGTGGAGGAAGTTTATCAGCGAATGAGCGAATTTATTTGAATCATAGTCAAACAAAGGCCGTTGTAGAGACGATGGGACGAAAGATTAAAAATGCAATGGAGGAAGTTATACGAATCAATCAGAGCAGTATTGAGCGAATCGAAATGAATTGGGCAGAAGAAGTACGGAGAGCGGAACATGCTGCACCTTCTTTGGATGCTTGGGAAGTTAAAGAAACATTGGCATCTGTAGGAGTGACATGGGAAACACACGTAATGACGCCAAAGGAAAAATGTCAACAACGAATCCAAAAAGCAAGACGAAAAGGTGAACGTTATGATGAATTGGCAAAAGAGATCAAAAATAAAATCAATGATTTAGTCGCACGAGACCAAGAATTAGCCAATCAACTAAAGGGGTGAGAAAAGAAAATGACGATTGAAGAGTTGCAAGCGGATTATCAGAGAAAACGAATCAAACTAGAAGAAGAGGAAGACTTGTTGCGTTATTTCAACCGAAAAGGAGAAGAAGTGGTTGAACAATCTGAGCAACTGTTAAGGCGAAGTCTGAATGGTTTAGCCCTTGATAACGAACCGTTGATGAGAGCAAGGAAACAATATCAGATTGCAGAAGAGCGGTATAAGTCAGCATTAAATTCAGAACGACGTCTGTTACATCAACGATTTGATGATTTAGAACGAGAGTACCAAGCAGCTTATCGAAAATTAAGCCAGTGATAAGAAAGTAATAACTACATAAAACCATCTCAACATGTCGTTGAATTGGAACAATAGCACGTATCTTCTGATTGAGGAGAAATTATACTAAAAGTCAAACCTGCTTTCCTCGATAAAAGTGGATGAGAAAAAGTGAACTAGTGACATTCGAATTTGGCCTGTTTTACGATTTTTTCATATGAAGCAGCCTACAAAAAGTATCACTCAAGGGAGCAAACTAAGAAAGATTGAGGAACGTTTTCGTCGGTTATAGCGTAAGGTCTCTCAAAAATAAGAGACAAGGAGGGGAACTAGTTTGTCAAAATATATAACCTCTATAAATTAGATGTAAGATAACTTTATCTTGAAAAACTACTTATAGATTTTTGGCAACGGGAAGTCATGGTTGATTTGGAAGATTTGTTAAATGAGTTAAGAAAAACTTTAGAGAAATGGAATGTTCAAACCGTGGGAATTGCCATGCAGGAAAAATTGACGGCAGAAAAGAAAGAAACGGATAAAACTCATAAGAAAGCGGTAGAAGAAGCAGAAAAAGCGTTCTCGAGCAGTCGTGGTCAGTTGGAGGATTCTGTCAAAGGAGGGTTCGCAAAAAGAGTAATAGAAGTATTCGATGAGCAAGAAAAGGAATTAAAAGTATTCGAATGAGCCAATCTGTTTTATCCTGAGGATGGAGAAACATTGGCGGGGAGTCTTGGTTAATCGATGTTTCTTATTAGGATTGATTTACTTGAACTAAAAGAAGATATAGCGACATTTTGATCAATAAATAGATTTTAAAAGCGAAAAACAGAACTTGAGAAAACGATTTGTTTTCCCAAGTTCTTTTTTCGATTCTGGGTAACGTAGTTGATTTCAAAACTTTGAAATAAAACGCAAAGGGTTAGTCTAAAGTATCTAGCCATTGCTTGGCGTGTGTCAACTCATCCATGGTCAATTGATGCCCTTGATCTGTGGTTTGTGTTGTTACTTTAGCGCCTCGTGAATCAAATTCGTTAACTAATTGACTAAATGAAGTGTTCGAAACGATCGGATCTCCATTGCCGTAAGATAACCAGACAGAAGTATCAGGTAGTTCTGTTTTCTCAGGATACTTGTCTAAAGACATCGGATGGAAGAAAAGTCCTTTGTTTAATTCTGTTTGTTGAGCCAACATGATGTGAGCGGCAATATTTGCGCCATTTGAAAATCCGACAACGATCCAATCTGTTAATGGAATCTCATGGGAGTGACTGATTGTTTTGATTTCATTTAACAGATTTGAGGATTCTTCAGCTAAACTGTCATAATCGAATTGATTCAATCCGTTTCTTTTAAAAAAACGATTCATCCCTTGCTCGTTGATATTCCCTCTAAAGGATAAAAGTGTACTTTCAGGTGCAAGAAACTCTGCAATTTCTAAAAGCGAGTGTTCATCTCCACCAGTCCCATGAAGTAAGATCAATTTTTTTTGTGTTGTTTTTCCTTGTCTGTAAAGATACTTCAAATGTTTCACTCCTGTCATTGATCTACCCGTTTTTGGTTGGCGTCTCGAGTGTCAAATGGACGAACATAAGCTTCGATTTCTTTTCTTTTTCCTTCTAGTAATGGGGGCAAAGCAAGGATCTCTCCAGCTGTTTCAGCAGGCTCATCGCCAAAGAATCCAGGACCATCTGTGGCTAGTTCGAATAAGACGTGAGTAGAAGCTAAGAAATATTCAGATTCAAAGTAAAAACGATCAACAAATCCAGAACTAGGTAAAGAGGTTTGGTTGATTTTATTGATCCAAAACTGTAGTGCTTCATGATCAGCTACACGTAAAGCGAGATGATGGACATTCCCATAACCTTCGATTGCTTTTGGTAGATCGGTACGATGTTCGACGATGATACTAGCACCGTTTCCGCCAGCACCCACTTCAAATAAATAAAAGTCATCTGCACGATCGATTTCTTTAAAACCGAGTAAAGCAAGTAATACCGTTCGAATGGGCTCAAGATCACTTACACGAACGATGACTGGACCGAGTCCAGTGATTGCCATGTCTATCGGGATACTACTGTTTTTCCAAGGAACTCCC
The DNA here is from genome assembly GCF_017316315.1 of Enterococcus sp. DIV1298c. NCBI lineage: Bacteria > Bacillati > Bacillota > Bacilli > Lactobacillales > Enterococcaceae > Enterococcus > Enterococcus sp. DIV1298c. The sequence goes on from NZ_JAFLWG010000028.1 coordinate 19,301, forward strand.
GCAGGAACGCCAGTATTTTTTTCATCTGAGATCAATTGATACGCTTGTTCGTCGAAATCTTCAAATTCAAGATATTTCTTGCCAAAACGTTCTTTGATCGCAGAATGAGTGATTTGGAATTTTTCAAATCGGTCCAACCAATAGTCTAACGCTGTATCGGAAGGTACACGAAACGACGTACGAGCGATCGTATCCGTTCCTTTCGTTCCTTTTGGCTGGTTTGGGAAATCAAAAAAGGTCATATCTGTCCCAGCAGAGCCATGTTCGTCAGTGAAATACAAGTGGTAAGTCTCAATATCATCTTGATTGACTGTCTTTTTGATCAAGCGCATTCCTAGAATGTCTGTAAAGAAACGGTAGATCTTTGGTGCACTAGATGTCATTGCTGTGACATGGTGGACGCCTCGAATTGTTGTATCCATAATTCATCCTCTTTTCTTTAAACTTACAAAAAGTAAGTAAATGTTGTTAAGGTCAGTATAGGATGTTACGAGAGATATTGCAATAAATATGTCCTGCTACTTGAAAGAGAGGGGGTTTGTTTGTTTGATTTTAAAATGAGAAGACGAATAAGCTGGCTTAATAAAAAAAGCAACGGTCACGATAGTTGATGAAGTACGCCCCCTAAGTTAGACCACAAGATCTAACTTAGGGGGCGCACTTCATGAATGTGGCCGTTGCTTTTTTGAAGTGAATACTGGATTCCTCACTTCAGCTACTGATTTGCTCGTACATCTAACAGTGAATAATTGCGGACGTCGAAGCGATTGCGACTTGAGGAATACTCGATCGGTTGACCGTCTTTTAGGTAGACGACTTGTTGGACCTCAAGTACTGGGTCTGTTTCGGCGCAATTTAAATACTGTTGATCAAATGCGGAACTTTTGTCTGCTGAGATTGCACGATAAGCACCAGCAAAATGGACATTGAGTTCTTTGTGCAAATAATCATAGATGGATGACAAAAGATGTTCTTTCTTTAATCCTGGAACAAGTTGGACTGGCATAAAAGTGTGTTCTAAAATATACGGTTCATCGTCTAAGATACGCAAGCGATGAATGTTATAAACTGGCTGTTCTGCATCGATCATCAAACGTTCTTGGATAAAAGCATTAGGGAACTCGACGTCAAATTGAATGATCTGACTTGTTAGGGAGCGTTGGCGTCGTTTCATTTGTAAACTTAATCCTTCGTATTCATTCGCAGGAGAAGTATCTTTGTTTAAATAAGGATGGCTTAAAATCTTAGTTCCTGATCCTCGTTGCGAGTAAACGAGTCCTTCCATGGCTAGAATGTTGATGGCTTTTTTGATCGTCATTCGACTAGCATTGAATTCTTCGACTAGATCCACTTGATTTGGTAAAAAACTATTTGGTGGATAAGTTTTTGAACGAATTCGATCTCTTAAGATATTTGCGATTTCTTCATATTTTGGCACGTTTTTCACCTCACTTTGAGTATAACGAAAGATCATAGCCCCGACAACCAATAAAAGCATGAGAAGTGTGGATGACCGTGTACATGAATTGATTTTATAAATTTGTAAAGGGAAGAGCAAAGATCGTTAATCTACGTGATCAAGAAAAACGCTGATTTTTTTATATAGTAGGTTTTGATCATGGATGGGACAAATGAACCTATAAATGATTAAACGATTATCTAAAAAATGCTAAAGAAAAAAGTAATTGCTACCTCAATTTCCCACTTTTAAACAAGCTTTATTAAGAGTTGAATTTCAAAAAAAAACAAATGTAACAATACTCAGAAAAATCGCTATGTATGGATATTTATCGCATAAAATGTCATTTTAAAGTATTTTTAGTCAAAAGTATAAAGATTCAAAAAAAAGAAAAAATTCTAAAAATTATGTTTACATAAGAAAAAGATTAATATATAATGAGCTTTAATATTTTCAAGCAAACAATTTGACAGATTATCATTTAAGATAATCTCTGTTGTTTATTGGGGTATTGGCAAAAAGATAGCGCGTGGATTTTAGTTAAATTAGAATACGATTAAAAATATTCCGGTATCGTTATCTTTTAAATGAAAAATAGGTTAGAGAAAATAAACTGTGAAATGGAGGATACGTATGAAAAATCGTAAAACAAGAGGATTCTTATTGCTGTTAACAGGTGCATTGTTTTTAGGTGCATGTGGAACTGGTGATGGAGACAGCGCATCAGGCTCAAGTAGTCCTGATCCCAATGTCTTAGTAGTGGCTACTGGTGCAGATCCGGTGACATTAGATATTCATCAAACAAACGATCAGGCGACAAGTAGAGTGGCAAGACAAATCTATGAGACGTTGATCAAGCAAACGAACGATTTAGAGTTGGTACCTGGATTAGCTACAGATTGGGAAGAAGTGGAAGAAAATATTTATGAGTTCATCTTACGGGAAGATGTTGTTTTCCATAATGGTGAACCATTAACGGCTTCTGATGTTGCTTATACGTTACACCGCGCAACTGAATCTCCTTCGATCAGTCATATTATCGGTTCGGTTGATCCTGAGACGATCGAAGTAATCGACGATCATACGATTCGTATCGGTACCCATGATTCTTTTGGTCCTTTCTTAACTCACCTTGCTCATCCAGCTGTCGGTATTTTAAGTGAAGTTGCTGTAGAAGAAGCTGGTGAAGATTATGGGATCAACAGTGTTGTAGGTACTGGACCATTTGAGTTTACTGAATGGGTGACGGGGAGCCAACTGACGTTAGAACGCTTTTCTGATCATTGGGACGATGTTGATGGAGTGGAACGAATTGAGTTTCGCACGATCACAGATTCAAGTGTTCGTTTGATTGAATTGGAATCAGGAACCGTTGATATTGCTTATGATATTTCTCCTTCAGATAATAGTACCGTTGAGGAAAATGATGATTTGACTTTATTGAATACTGAAAACTTAGGAACAGAATATCTAGGTTTCAATTTACAAAATGACACGCCCCTTCAAGAGGTTGGCGTTCGTGAAGCAATCGCACATGCAATTGATGTTGAATCGATCATTGAGACGGTGCATATGGGGATTGGGACGCCGATGAGTGGTCCGATCAATGAACTAGTTTTTGGATTCAATGGCGATTTAGAAGCGACACCATATGATATGGACCTTGCGAAAGAACTATTAGCAGATGCAGGCTATCCAGATGGTGGGTTCTCTCTCTCTTTATATGTCGGCGATAACAACCAAGAAAGAATTCGAGTTTCTCAAATTGTTTCAGAAGCTTTAGCAGAACTAGGAATTACGGTTGAAGTTCATCAGATGGAATGGGGCGCATTTCTTGATGCGACGGCTCTTGGAGAAGCGGATATGTTTTTATTAGGATGGACGACAATCACAACAGATGCCGATTATGGACTGCACCCGTTGTTCCACTCTAGTAATTTTGGTGAATCAGGAAATCGCTCTTTCTACCATAATGAAGAGGTAGATGAATTATTAGAAGCTGCACGTTACACATCTGAACAAGGCGAACGTGAAGTGTATTATCATACAGTACAAGAGATCATCAATTCAGATGTTCCTTGGGTATATTTACAAACAAGGGAAAACGTGTCTGGTGTTCGTAATTGGGTCCAAGGATTTGAACACCATCCAACAGGAAGTTACTTCCTAAATGTTGTGTCAAAAAATTAAAGGTATGTTTAGAGGAGGAGCGGTGGCATTAGTCATCTTTTACCTCTGAAATCGAATAAACAGTGTTACAGAAGTAGTGCATGCAGAAATAAGTGCGAAAACCCAAAATCGGCAGAATCATTTTCGGGTTTTTGCGCTTATTTTCTAAAGATAAACCCTTCTGTAACTACCTCTTTAAGGAGATGATAAGATGTTCCAATACATTGTAAAAAGAATACTATGGTTGTTCCCGGTGTTGTTGGGGGTCACTTTTATTGTATTCACGATTATGTACTTATCACCTGGCGATCCAGTAACGATGGTTTTAGGTGAAGGAGCAACGCAAGAACAATATGAGGCAATGAGGCGCCAAATGGGACTCGATCGTCACTTTATCGAACAATTTTTCCGCTATATCAGGAATGTGTTCATCGATTTTGATCTCGGTAGATCGTATGTTTCAGGACGAGTGGTGCTTGACGAAATTCTTACTCGTCTACCGAATACGCTCAAACTATCGACGTGGAGTATTTTAATTGCTTCGTTGATCGGGATTCCGATGGGGGTCGTATCGGCGACTCGACCGTATTCAAAAATCGACAACGTCGTTATGTTCATTTCATTATTAGGCGTCTCAATGCCAACATTTTGGCAAGCCTTGTTATTGATCATTTTATTTACATCAACACTTGGCTGGTTGCCTGCAACGGGTTTTAGTAATTGGCAACAAATGATCATGCCTGTGTTTGCATTAGCCTCTTCTTCCATTGGAAGCATTGCCCGTATTACTCGGTCAAGTATGATGGATGTTTTAGATCAAGATTATATTCGAACAGCAAAAGCTAAGGGAGTCGGCGACTCGACGGTGACGTTTCATCATGCGTTGAGAAATGCATTGATCCCTGTCGTGACGATCATTGGGCTGCAATTTGGCGCTTTGTTAGGAGGCGCAGTTCTAACAGAGACTGTTTTCAGTATCAATGGGATCGGTACCTTGATGGTCAATGCGATCAGAACAAGAGATACGATGATCGTTCAAGGTGGGGTCCTGTTTATCGCATTTATTTTCACGTTGGTCAATCTATGTGTAGACATTCTTTATGCCTATATAGACCCACGAATAAAAACCTCATATGACTAAAGGAGGAAATTATGTTTCTTAGAAAAAATAATTTAGCAAAAACAGAATCGATTGCCGGCAAGTCTGAAGGATCTAGACAAGAGATTTGGCAAGCGTTGAAATCCAATCGACGTGCTATGTTCGGCTTATTTTTTATCTGTTTATTGATCTTTGTTGCGATTTTCGCTGATTTTATTGCACCTTATGGAATGAGAGAGCAGGATCTTAGTAATGCTTTGCAGTCTCCCAATCGTACGCATTGGTTAGGGACAGATGATTTAGGTCGTGATGTTTTGAGCCGACTGATTTATGGTACACGTGTCTCATTGACAGTTGGGGGTTGCTCGGTCTTGTTGGCTTTGTTTTTTGGCGGGATCTTAGGCGTACTATCTGGCTACTTTAGAGGTTGGATCGATACATTGATCATGCGGTTTTGTGATATCTTGTTGTCGATTCCCTCCATCTTATTAGCGATTGCGATCGTTTCTTCCTTTGGTTCAAGTTTAATGAATATGATTATTGCGATTGGTTTAGCGAATATCCCCATATTTGCTCGGATCATTCGAGCCAGTGTAATGTCTGTCAAAGAAAAGCAGTTTATTGAAGCAGGAACCGCGTTAGGTGCAAATGCCAATTTATTGATTTTCAAGCATATTCTGCCAAATGTGATGTCACCAGTGATTGTTCAAGCTTCAATGGGAGTTGCAACGGCGATCTTATCAGCGGTCGGCTTAGGCTTTATTGGTTTAGGGATGGAAGCTTCTGTAGCGGAGTGGGGAACGATGTTGAATTTTGGCCGTAGTTATATTCGTACGCATTCTTATTTAACGATCTATCCAGGAATGGCGATTGTTTTGACAATCTTATCCTTTAATTTGATCGGAGATGGTATTCGTGATGCCATTGATCCGAAAATGAGAGAGAGGTGATTGGCTATGGAAACTATTTTGCGCATCAAAAATCTAGAAAAACATTTTCCTATCAAGAAAAAAAATCCTTTTAGTATTGGGAAAGATTATGTAAAAGCCAACAAGGATATTTCAGTAGATATCCTAAAAGGCGAGACACTAGGGATTGTTGGTGAAAGTGGCTGTGGCAAGTCAACATTTGGTCGTACCATCATCCAATTACAACGACAAACGAGCGGCTCTACTCTTTATTACGGAGAAACCTTAGAGGACTTTACACCTTTATATATGAAAAAAATCTATCAAGAACTTCCACAAAAAATGAAGTCTTTTGAGAAAGCAAGAAGTGTGATAGCTGAACTTGAAAATAAGCGTAGTAGAAATAGCTCAGAAGCGGATCATGTAACGGAGCAATTACGTCTAAAAAAGGCTGTTTTTGAAAATGACTATGGCAATATGTTACGACTTGTAGGAGGATTGATTTTACACGAAGATCTAAAAAAAGTGAGTAAGACATTATTGGCTCACTATCAAGTGGCATCGAGTATTGCTAAAAGTAAAAGAAGTCTTACTTTCAACCAACAGAAACAATTAATGGGGGCATCTGTCGATCAGAAAGAAATTGACCGGATCGAAGAAACGCTTCAACAGCAACAAGAAGAGTTAGCGGTTATCAACCAAACAGTTTCACAACTGAGAAAAGAAGTAATGGGCAATAAAGATTTTGAGTACTTTGAGCAACAGTTAGACTCAGGGATTGACCTTGCTAATTTAACTTCGAAGGAATCGCAAGCATTACGCAAGGATTTACAAATCATTTTTCAAGATCCATATTCCTCGTTGGACCCACGCTTGACTGTCGGGGAGATCATCGGAGAAGGACTATTGATCCATCAGTTTTTCAAAAATAAAAAAGATCCAAAGTATGAGGCGTATATCATTGATATTATGGAAAAATGTGGGCTGAAGAAAGAATTTATTGATCGATATCCACACCAATTTTCCGGTGGGCAACGTCAAAGGATCGGCATTGCAAGAGCACTCGCTCTTAAACCGAAATTTATTGTTTGTGATGAGGCAGTCTCTGCATTAGATGTTTCTATTCAGTCGCAAATCATCAACTTGCTTCAAGAGTTACGTGAGGAACTTAACCTGACCTATTTATTTATTACGCATGACCTCGGTGTCGTGAGATTTATTTCCGATCGTATCGCAGTCATGTATTTTGGACATATCGTAGAAATAGCACCAGCAAGCATGATCTTCAAAAATCCTGTCCATCCTTATACAAGACAATTGCTAAATGCGATCCCGACACTTGATGAGGATCAGCAGCAGTGGGATCTTCAAGAAACCTACCCTGAGTTTGCCTTTTACTATTCAAAAGAGCAAGATACAGATCCCGATTGGGTCGAAGTAGAACCAGATCATTTTGTAAAATGCACATTAAACTAATGACAGAAAAGAGACAATCGATACCATTCGAAGTAGAAATAATCTGTGTGGCTGAAATCTTATAAGAAACTGGGTGGCATTGTCACAACAGATTAAGAAGGAGGTTTGGATGAAGTTACTCGAGGTAAATAATCTACACACCTATTTTGATACAAAACGTGGAACAGTCAAAGCGGTCAAAGGTGTTACTTTTTCTCTTGAAAAAGGAAAAACGCTGGGCATCGTTGGCGAAAGTGGGAGTGGGAAAAGTCAAACTGCGATGTCGATCTTGCAACTCTTTCAGCGCAATCAATACATTGCTGAAGGGGAGATCCGCTTTGAAGGTAAAAATATTCGGGATTTTTCAAAGAAAGAGCTTCTACAGATTCGCGGAAATGAGATTTCGATGATTTTCCAAGAGCCAATGACGAGTTTGAATCCGGTTTTCACAATCAAAGCACAGTTGATCGAAGCGTTGAGGTTACATCAGGATCTAAGTAAAAAAGCAGCTTTAATGAGAGCGTATGAGTTGTTAGAAGCAGTCAAGATCACCGATGTCAATCGGGTGGCAAAGCAATATCCGCATCAGCTTTCAGGTGGGATGAGCCAGCGAGTGATGATTGCGATGGCGTTAGCTTGTAATCCGAAACTATTGATTGCTGATGAGCCGACGACTGCTTTAGATGTCATCATCCAAGCGGATATATTAAAGTTGATGGATGAGTTGAAAAATAAGCTAGGAACGAGTATTTTATTCATTACGCATGACCTTGGTGTCATCAGTAAAATGGCAGATGATGTGATCGTCATGCATGGCGGAAAAATCGTAGAAAGTGCATCAATCGAAGACATTTTCAAAAATGCACATCATCCATATACACGTCGCTTATTAGCAGCGTTTTTAAGAACGGATATCCAACAAAAACAATCTGAACCAATTGATTTTTATAATAAAGAAAATAAACGATTTGATTTCACAAATTTCAAAGCAACTGAATCTGTTGATCCTGATTGGGTAAAAGTCGGCGAAAACCATTATGTCGCAGCAAGTTTGAAAGAAATCGTACCCGATTGGGAGGACAGTCGAATGTACAAGCAAGAGAAATAAGGATTTAGATACTATTTAATTAATAAAAAAGCCTCCACGAAAATGCAATGAGCAAATTTCGTGGAGGCCTTTTTGATTGTCATTAAAAAAATGTTTGTTTCGACTTCAAAAATTAGCTTCTGATCTCGTCAAATCAGACAACATCCATATCAGGTTGTTTATCTAAGATCATCAAGAACGGATACCAGATGACAGCGACGATCACAAAATCGATGACTTGTAGCAAGCCGCCTAACCATGAGTTTGTAGCTAACACACCGCTCGCAATGATCGGTACTGTCCATGGAACGGAGACACCAGTTGGAGCGGGTACGATTCCTGCTGCCATCACTAGGTAGTTGAAAGTTGTTACGACTAATGGTGCGACAACCCAAGGAATCAAGATCGTTGCATTCAATACGATCGGCAAACCGAAAATGGCTGGTTCATTGACGTTGAAAATTCCTGGAGCAAGAGCTAAACGACCAACATCACGGTATTGTTTTTTCTTCAAAACAAATGCCATCAATAGAACGACTGCTAAAGTCATCCCTGATCCACCGATTCCTACAGTGAATGTTTCCATAAATGGTTTCGTGATGATATGAGGCAATTCTTGACCATTTTGGTAAGCTTCTAAGTTATCAAGCATCAACGTGTTCCAAATAGGGTCCATTACAGAGTTGACGATGATTTGACCATGAAGACCAAAGAACCATAGGAATTGTACAAAGAACAAAGCAATCAAAGTAGCAGGTAAACTACTTCCTAAACCAGTCAATGGTTTCTGGATGACTTCATAAACGACATCATGTAAGTTTGCATGGAAAACGCCAGTCATAACTGCATTGATGATCAAGAAAACAGTCAAAGTCACAACCGCTGGGATCAATGCAGCAAATGATTTTGTTACAGCTGGTGGGACACTTGCGGGCATTTTGATCTGCCAACCACGTTTTGTGATGCGGCAGTAGATTTCACCTGCGATGAAAGCAGCGATCATACCGATGAACATTCCTTTTGCGCCTAAGCGATCAAGAGTCAACACACCAGATACTTCTTCGCCACCGACAGTTGTCATGACGAAAGGCGTTAAGATCAAGAAGCTGGCAAATGAGACAGCGCCTCCAAAAATACCTTCAACATCATATGATTTAGATAAATAATAGCCAATACCAAAAGTAACAAAGACTGACATGATACTCATTGTTGCATTTTGCCCATTTCCAAATAAGCTTGATAGCGTTCCTTTAGTTGCATCACTAAAGAATGGTAAGTTATTGAAAACGACAACAATCGATCCGAACATTGTTAAAGGGAAAGATAACATAAATGCATCCCGTAACACTGTCAAGTAACGATTTTGCCCTAGAAGGTTCGCTAAAGGCATGATTTTCTGAGCTAGTTTATCCATAAAACCGTTCATTTTATTCACCTCTATTATAATTTGCAATCGATTACAAAATGAGTATAACTTCAAACTGGATAAATGTCTAGTCATTTATTTAAAAAGTATTGATTTATTTTTATGGTTTGGTATGATTACGTTATCAAAAGAAAATTAAGTGAGGGACAAAACATGACAAAATATGTATTTCCAGAAAATTTTTGGTGGGGTTCAGCTGCTAGCGGCCCGCAGACAGAAGGACGTGTTACAGGAGATGGCAAAGGAGAAAACATTTGGGATCATTGGTACGACTTGGAACCTGAGAAGTTTTTCAATCAAGTAGGACCAAGCAAGACTTCTCAAGTGTATACGAAATATAAAGAAGATGTTGCATTGATGAAAGCGACTGGTCATAATACGTTCCGCACATCGATCCAGTGGAGCCGTTTGCTTCCTAATGGTACAGGAGAAGTAAATGAACAAGCAGTGACTTTCTATCGCACGTACTTTGAAGAACTGATTGCACAAGGTATTGAACCATTCGTCAATCTTTTCCATTTTGATATGCCGATGCCTTTACAAGAAAAGGGTGGTTGGTTAGCAAGAGAAACTGTCGAAGCTTATGCTGAGTATGCCAAAACATGTTTTGAATTGTTCGGAGATCTTGTGAAGAAATGGTTTACGCATAATGAACCAATCGTACCTGTAGAAGGTGGCTACCTTTATCAATTCCATTATCCTAATCATGTGGACTTCAAAGAAGCAGTTCAAGTAGGGTTCCATGAAAACTTGGCAAGTGCAAAGGCGATACAAATCTACCATGAAACAGGACAAGATGGAGAGATCGGTATTATCCTGAACTTGACACCAAGTTACCCACGTGATGAAAATAACGCTGAAGATGTGAAAGCTGCGGCAATTGCGGATGCCTTTTTCAATCGTTCATTCCTTGATCCAGCTGTTAAAGGTGAGTTCCCACAAGAGTTGATCGATATCGTTAAAGAATTGGATATCATGCCTGTCATGGAAGAAGGAGATTTGACGATCATCCAAGAAAATAAAGTGGATCTTTTAGGGATCAATTATTATCAGCCACGACGTATCAAAGCGAAAGAAACGCCAATCGACAAAGATCGCGCACCATTACCAGATGATTATTTTGACAACTATGATATGCCGAATAAAAAAATGAATCCTTATCGCGGTTGGGAAATCTATGAAAAAGGTATCTATGATATCTTGACAAATACGCGAGAAAATTACGGCAATATCAAATGTTTCATCTCTGAAAACGGCATGGGTGTTGAAGGAGAAGAGCGTTATGTTAATGAACAAGGAATGATTGAAGATGATTATCGCATCGAGTTTGTGACAGATCATTTAAAATATGTGCATCAAGCGATTCAAGAAGGCACAAATTGTTTAGGGTACCATATGTGGACTTGTATGGATAACTGGTCTTGGACAAATGCTTATAAAAACCGTTATGGCTTTATCGCGGTCGATCTAGATCAAGATGGTAAGCGGACGATCAAAAAATCTGGTCATTGGTTCAAAGAAGTAGCGGATAATAATGGCTTTGACGCGTGATCGATCATTAAATAAATAAGAAACATCACTGAATAAATACGATAAATTGTTTGAAATAAGGCGGAAAATCCCAAAATAAGATTTTCCGCCTTATTTTTTATGTACTCGTTCACTCTTATTATGCAATATCCTTAAGAATTGTCCTTCGGTTCTAATCGTGCTACACTAAAAGTAAAGAAGGAGGCGGTTCCAATGGTAGATACGTATAAAAATATTTTAGTAGCAATCGACGGTTCAGAAAAATCAGAAAAAGCATTTATTGAGGCAATTGCCACAGCAAAACGCAATCAAGCGAAATTGCATATTTTGTATGTGAATGAGGTGTCAGGAAACTATTTTGGTGATTTTGCTTTTGTCACAACAAGTTTACAAGAAGAATTAGATGAAGTGGCAGATAAACAAATGAAGGAACACCAAAATTTAGCGATCGAAAAAGGATTGACCGATATTAAAACGTATGTATTATACGGTTATCCAAAAACATTGATCGCAAACTTCAACGAGTCAGAAGAGCCGATCGATTTGATCGTCATGGGCGCGACTGGTTTGAACGCTGTCGAACGTGCATTAGTAGGTTCAACCACTTCTTATGTGGTCAACCATGCGCCATGTAATGTGTTAGTTGTAAAATAAGTGATGTTGAAGCGAGGACTTCTACATGATCCTTGTAGGAGCAAGCTTTCCCATACGATTTATCTATTTAAGGGATGTCGCGTGACCCAACGCACATCCCTTTTTTTGTTTTCCAACAGAAAATGCGTTAGGATAAAAAAGACAAACGTATTTCAAATAGGAGATGGATAAAATGGAACAACAATATGTCCAAGTAATGACGATTGCTGGATCAGATAGCGATGGAAGTGCAGGCATGCAAGCCGATCTGCATACGTTTTTTACCAGAAAGGTCTATGGAGTATCTGTTTTGACTGCTTGTGTAGCTGGGAATTCTTATGGGATCGGTGCGAGTGTCCCTTTACCAACGGATTTTATCGACAAAGAGTTTGAACTGATCGCAGAGGATTATCAGGTCAAAGCAGCAAAGACCGGGATGTTGGCGGATGCTGCATTGATCAATACAGTGGTCAAAAATGTTCAGAAGTATGATTTTGGTCCTTTAGTCGTTGATCCAGTGATAATGACGAAGCATGGCAACCAGTTATTAGAAGAAGAAGCATTGAGTACGTTGAAAATAGCACTTTTACCACTGGCGGAAGTAGTGACACCTAATTTCTATGAAGCGGAGAAACTGACGGGTCTCAAATTGAATACAGAAGAAGATTATGCCAAAGCAGCTCAAATTCTCCAAAAGATGGGACCTAAAAATGTTTTGATCAAAGGCCATCATGCGAGCGATACAAACCAACAAACAGTCAAGGATTATGTTCGTTTGGCTTCAGGAAAAACATTTTGGTTGGAAGCTCCGTTTTACGCAACCGATCGCATCAATGGCACGGGTGACTCTTTGTCTGCCTGTATTGCTGCTGAATTAGCAAAAGGTGAAACTGTTGAAGCAGCGATTCGTACGGCGAAACAATATGTCAATCAAGCAATCAAAGAAGAAATTTTTGTCGGACATAAATATGGCCCGATCAATCATTGGGCGGTTGAAGCAATCGAATAAAATGAAAGTATGATGCGACAAAACAAGCTGGACTGCTCAAAAATAGTTTGAGTAGTCCAGCTTGTTTTTGCCGTATCAAAGATTACAAAATCGGTGAGAAAAGCCTTGAAATCTGTTGCTTGAACAATAACCAATTCGACATTTCTTTGACTGTTTCAGTGGTCATCGGGATACTTGCTTTTTCATCAAGTACGAATTGATCAGCTAATTGTTGTAGGAAAGCTGGATCATAGATGATCGCACTACTTTCAAAATTCAAGCGGTAGCTGCGGATATCTTGGTTGGCTGAGCCGACCATGCAGATTTCGTCGTCCATGATCAGTGTTTTTGCATGTAAAAAACCATTCTCATAAACCAAGATCTGGATATTTTCTTTGATCAGTTGACGCGCATAGTACTGAGTCGCGCGATAGATGAATGGATGATCTGGCTTGTTTGGGATCATGATTTTTACTTCTACACCTGAAGCCGCCGCGATTTTTAACGCAGCAATCACACTTTCGTCAGGAACTAAATAAGGTGTTTGGATCCAGACCCGTTTTTTTGCTGAACTGATCAGCTTGATAAATGATAACTTGATTTGTTCACGCTCATTGTTCGGTCCACTAGAAACCAGTTGGATCGATGTCTGGTATAGTTGATCCTGATCTTTTTTGTCGACTTTGTAAAAATAATCTAAATGATAACCGACTTTTTTTTGATCTGGAACAGAGACGTTCCAATCCATTAAAAAGCGTAGTTGTAGTAAAGAGGCTGCGGCACCATAGATACGAATATGTGTATCACGCCAGTAGCCGAATTTTTTTGTATGATTGACGTATTGATTGGCAATATTGAAGCCACCGGTGTAGCCGATCTTGCCGTCAACCACAATGATTTTTCGGTGATCATGGTAATTCAAACGAAAGCGTAAAAGTGCGCGTTGCGAAGTGATGAACGTGTGGACATGCCCACCATTTTCGACCAACTTCTTGAAATCTTTTGTTTTTGTGCCATGTGAACCAAACGCATCGTAAAGTAAGCGAACTTCCACGCCTTCTGCGGCTTTCTTTTCTAATAGTGTCAAGATCTGCTGTCCGATATTGTCAGTCACGAAAGCATAATATTCAATGTGAATGGAATGCTTAGCTGCTTCAATATCTTTTAGCACAGCAGTTAATTTTTCTTGACCGTCTGTCAGCAGTGTGACTGCATTTTTTCGAGTGAGGGGCATTTGATTCAAGGATGAGAAGAAATCAACGAAATGCTGATGTTCTTCATTTTGGATGATGGGGTCATAATGTTCTAAGGTATCTCCCTTGAAGTCTTGGAAATTTTCCAGTTCTGTTAGATCACTCTGACGAAGGTGGAATTTTTTCTTGTCAGTCAATCCGCGACCAAAGAAAAGATAGAGAACGAAGCCAAAACCAGGTAAAGCGAACAAAACGAGCAACCATGCCCAGATCGCAGCGACATCTCGAGGCTTGATCAAGATAGTTACAAGTGCAATAAGTGCGTTCAGTACATATAAAAAAGTAATAATGCTTCCTACCACGAGTGAAACCTCCTTTATTTAATAACATCAGTATAGCATGAGAAAGGGGAGAAGCCTATTATCAAGAAAATATAGATGGAAATTTTTTGAAAATATCAGGCACGATAAGCGAAAGTTGTTGCATTTTAAAAATGAATCATGTAGTATAAAAATACAGTTGAATATCTCCTTAGGGGAGTAACCGACAACATTTGTTGTGATAATATCAACAGTAAGTTAACCAAATGGTTTTCTGGTATTGTATGAAATGGTGAGACCTAAGACAAATCCGCATTTGTCTTAGGTCTCTTTTTTTTCAGGCGATAGCGGAAACACTAACTAAAATGGGGGATGAAAGTTGGAAAACAAGGAACACACTCAATCAACGGTCTACAAAGAATCGATCGACACGTTGATGCAACAAACGCAAAGCTCACCTGACGGGTTGAGTAGTACGCAAGCAAAAGAAAAATTAGAAAGAGATGGCTTGAACCAACTGAAGGAAGCACCTAAGAAGCCAACCTGGAAGCTGTTTTTGGAAACATTCAAAGATGCTATGGTCATCGTGTTACTCGTGGTTGCATTGATTCAAATGGTAATGGGCGACTACATCGAATTTTTCGTTATCTTTGCCGTGTTGATGTTGAACTCAGTGATCAGTGTGATCCAAACGAAAAAAGCAGAAGGTTCACTTGAAGCATTGAAAAACCTGTCTGCACCGGATGCAAAAGTGATCCGTGACGGAAAAGAAATGACGATTCCGGCGAATGAATTAGTAGTTGGCGATATCGTTTTACTTGATGCTGGTGACTATGTGCCGGCGGATGGACGTCTATTAGAAGCTGGTTCATTGAAAGTCGATGAAGGTATGTTGACTGGTGAATCGACATCAGCAGAAAAAGAAGTCGTAGAAATCACTCAGACTGTGCCGATCGGTGATCGCTCGAACATGGTGTTTAGTGGAACGATCATTACTTACGGTCGTGGGAAATTTTTAGTTACGGCAACAGGAAACAATACCGAAATCGGTGAAGTTGCTGGTTTGTTAGAATCAACAACGGAACAAGTTACACCATTACAGCGTGGTTTAGATAAATTCAGTAAGAAGTTAAGTTTAGCCATTTTAGGCTTATCATTGGTGATCTTAGGTATCCAGTTATTCCGTATCTACATGGGTGGCGGAACTGGAGATATGACAGCGGATATCGTTAGTGCGATCATGTTTGCTGTAGCGGTTGCGGTAGCAGCGATCCCAGAAGCATTGCAATCGATCGTAACGATCGTGTTGTCATTAGGAACAAATAAAATGGCGAAGCGACATGCGATCATCCGTAAATTACCAGCGGTGGAAACATTAGGTTCAACGAGTATCATTTGTACAGATAAAACAGGAACATTGACACAAAACAAAATGACAGTTGTTGACTATTACTTAGCGAATGGAGCAACGGGTGATTTTTCAAATGATCCGAAAAACTGGTCGGTCGATGAACGTCGTTTGATTGAAATCAGTGTGTTAGCAAATGATGCATCAATCAGTGAAGATGGTTCAAAATTAGGGGATCCAACAGAAGTTGCTTTTATTGACTTCAGTGAAAAATTGAATCAACCTTACCGTGAGATCCGTCAAAGCAATCCTAGACAAGCAGAATTACCGTTTGACTCCGATCGAAAATTGATGTCAACTGCCCATGAAATCGATCAAGACAAATTCTTATTTGTCAAAGGTGGACCAGATATCGTCTTTGGTCGCAGTACGAAGGCATTAGTAAATGGCGAAGTCGTGCCAATGACAGATGAATTGATGAAAAAATTCCAAGAACAAAACGAAGCATTTTCAAAACGTGCATTGCGTGTTTTAGCCTTTGCTTATCGTCCAATCAATAGCTTGGACTTATCATTTGATGATGAAGATGATTTGATCTTAGTGGGGATCATGGCAATGATCGATCCGCCAAGAGACGAAGTCACTCAAGCGGTCAAAGAAGCGAAAAGTGCTGGGATCAAAACGATCATGATCACTGGAGACCACAAAACGACTGCGGTAGCCATTGCAAAAGAAATCGGTATTTTTGCTGAAGGTGACCAAGCATTGACTGGTACAGAATTAGATGATCTTACAGAAGACCAATTAAATGAAGTGTTAGAAAAAGTAACGGTTTATGCACGTGTATCACCGGAAAATAAAATCCGTATCGTGCGTGCTTGGCAAACAAAAGGCCATATCTCTGCAATGACTGGTGACGGAGTAAACGATGCGCCAGCCTTGAAACAAGCAGATATTGGTATTGCCATGGGTACAGGTACTGACGTAGCGAAAGATGCTGCGGCAATGGTTCTGACAGATGATAACTTTGCATCGATCGTTAGCGCGGTAGAAGTAGGACGTAATGTTTTTGATAATATCAAAAAAGCCATCTCTTACTTGTTCTCAGGAAACTTAGGTGCGATCATCGCAATCATCTTTGCTTTAGTTGCGGATTGGTCAAATCCATTTACAGCGTTACAATTGTTGTTCATCAACTTAGTCAATGACTCGTTGCCAGCAATTGCCCTAGGAACAGAAAAAGCAGAACCTGCGACAATGAAACGTCCGCCAAGAGATCCAAATTCAGGTATCTTTACGGATAAAACATTGATCTCTGTGACTTATCGTGGGATCTTGATCGGTATTGCGGTTATTTTTGCTCAATGGTTAGGGATGCAACATTCACCTGAATTCGGTGTAGCAATGTCATTTTCTACCTTGATTTGGTGTCGTACATTGCAAACATTCCCTGCACGTTCAAACACGCAAACAGCGATCCAAGCTGGTTTCTTCTCAAACCGCAGTGTGTTGTTAGCGGTGGCTGTATGTAGCGCACTATACTGCATTGCCATGATTCCAGGATTAAAAGAAGTCTTCTCGATCCCAGCAGCATTTGGATTGACTGAAGTATTCACTTGTATCGGAATCGCGCTTGTAACGATCGTATTGATGGAAATCACTAAGATGATTTTGGTACGTGTGCAAGGAAATAAATAATCACGGACGAGAGGGATTTTTCTCGATAACGTGTAGCCGAGACTAAAACAATCGTTTCAGCTTCTATAATCAAAAAGAAATCCACGGAGATCATTCGATTTTCGTGGATTTTGGTTTATACTTATACTTGAAATGTTTCTTTTTTGCACCAAAGACATTTATTCCGAAAAGTGAAAACGAAAGGAGTAAAAACCTCCAATGAATAAAGAAGATTGGAATGAGTTTGCACAAGACTATTATGATTCGCAGAAAGAATCCAATACGATGATCGTACAGGATCTTGCTGCTTATTTACGAGATGAAGAGTTATTGCCAGCGAAATCCTTCGTAGATGTAGCGGGTGGCGCAGGGCGCTATCTTTCATTGGCAAAAGAAATAGAGCAATATGAGTTGATTGATTTTTCAGAGGAAATGCTTTCTTATGCAAAGCATGAAGCAAGACAAATGAGTATCACAAACTGTCAGTTCATTCTTCAAGAATTTACGGAATTTTTACATGAAAATAAGACGTATGAGCTTGTTTTTTCAGCAGCAAATCCTGCGTTGGTGTCCTGTGAGCAATTGGAAAAATTACGTAGAAAAGCGACGAAAGCATGTTTGATCTTACGAGTAGTTTTATCAGAAGATGATGTGTTCGTGCCGCTTGAAAGGGATTTTGATATCGAGGAATCTGATCCTAACAGTTCACCGGTTGTAATGGACCGATTTGAAGAGTATTTGTCCAAAAAGCATATTCCGTATAAGAGGAAAGAATTTACTTATGTTTCCCAAGAAGAAATAAATCTTTCATTTTTACGCGCTTATTACGCAGAAATCCAAGATGATCCACGCTTTCAATCGTATCTTCAAGAACTATTTCAATCTGATGAAACAATTCTAAGTACAAATAAACTGACCTATCGATTATTGACTATCTATTAGTCAATGATCAAGGTCAGTTTTTTTATATTAGTTATTTCTCTTTATAGAAACGAATATCATTCTCAACTTTATAGATCGAATAAGGTAGGTCTGAATGATATTCAGCTGATTCACCGTGTCCAGGTAATGTTTGGTTAAAGATTTCTTCATATTGATCAACCGTTAATGCTTCACGGTTATCTAACATTGCTTGATTCTCTTCTTTGAATAAGAAGTTTTGATAGTCTGCTTCTAGATAGCCAGAGAAAAATTCACTCACAGCACCAGAGCCATAGCTGAATAAGCCAATGCGGTCACCGGCTTTTAATGCTTGGGAGTTTTCTAGTAAAGAAATCAAGCCTAAATAAAGTGAACCAGTGTATAGATTACCTATCCGACGACTATAGGTGATGCCTTCTTCATAACGGGACATCAAACGTGTTTGTGTTGCTTCATCTGTTTCTTCGATCACACTTTGTAACGCTTTTTTCCCCATTTTTGTATAAGGGATATGGAACGTAAGCGCATCAAAATCAGCAAGTGTTCGACCGGTTGTTTCTTTATATCTATTCCAAACTTTTTGGAAAGATTCAATATAGGTAGAGTTGGATAAAGGGCCATCAACTACCGGATATTGGCTATAGCTTGGACGCCAGAAATCATAGATATCTTCGGTCAAAAAGACACTATGGTCTTCAAGGGATAAAATTCGAGGGTTTTGTGTGATCATCATCGCGACCGCACCAACACCTTGAGTCACTTCACCAGCACTTGCTAGACCGTAGCGAGCGATATCGCTGGCAATCACTAAAACTTTACGATCTGGATGATTTTTTACATATTCTTTTGCCATATGCAAAGCTGCTGTTCCCCCGTAGCAAGCTTCTTTTACTTCGAATGAACGAGCAAAAGGTTGGACCTTTAACAAATGATGGATAATTACAGCACTTGCTTTTGACTGGTCGATACCTGACTCGGTACCTACAATGACCATATCGATTTTCTCACGATCTTCTTCTGTGACGATTTTGCTGGCTGCGTTTGCTCCTAGCGTGACGATGTCTTCAAAAACCTGATTGACAGCCATTTGATCTTGACCGATCCCAATATGGTATTTGGCAGGATCATCTCCACGTCTGTTTGCTAATTCAGTCATATCTAAAAATAAATTAGGAATAAAAAAGGAAAGACGATCAATCCCTATTTTCATTTCAACACCTCTTTACTCATGATAAAAAACTTACTTTATTAAAGTATCACAAAATCCTAAAAAGAAATACAAAAAAGCTAATTTTTAAGGATTTGTAAAAAAATATAGCGCTTTTTTTAAAAGGTGTATGTTATATTTGTATTTCCGGTAAAGAATGGTATATTTTTGTAGGAGACAATCGATAGTTAGCATAGTGAGCAACTGTCCATTTTTTCCTGTTATATAGGAAGTGTCTTTTCATTTTTTACGAAAATATTAATATTTTTTCTATCCATTTGATATAGATAAACATTTTTTGAAGGACGTCTCGTCGGTTACAGCGTGACGTTTTTCGTAAATCTGAGAGAAATAAGGAGGAAATCCGTTTGCTCAAAAGATTGTAACACCTATAAATCATCAGTACATTTTAAGATACATTTAGACGATTTATAGTTTTGGCAACGGGTGGCTTAACTTGAAGGAAGTCGTTATTATAGATGCTGCACGAACACCAATTGGAAAGTATCGTGGCAGTTTAAGCAGTTATTCTGCTGTTGAGTTGGGAACAATGATCACCACAGAGATTCTTGAAAGAACGGGAGTCAAAAAAGAAGCAATCGATCAAGTCATTTTTGGTAATGTGCTTCAAGCAGGAAACGGTCAAAATGTTGCAAGACAGATTGCGATCAATAGCGGGATTCCTGTGAGCGTGCCAGCAATGACAATCAATGAAGTTTGCGGATCAGGTATGAAATCTGTGATTCTTGCACGGCAACAGATCCAATTAGGCGAAGCGGATCTCGTAATAGCCGGTGGCGTTGAAAGTATGACTAGAGCGCCAATGTTACAAGTGGCAGATCTAGAAAATGAGAAGACTGAAGAAATCTCAAGCATGGTGAATGATGGGTTGACTGATGCATTCTCCAATACACATATGGGATTGACTGCAGAAAATGTGGCACAACAATTTTCTGTGACAAGAAATGAGCAAGATCAATATGCACTCAACTCGCAATTAAAAGCGGCAAAAGCGAGTGAAGCAGGGATTTTCAAGGAAGAGATCGTTCCAATCTCAAAAAATGAAGAAGTATTTGCGACGGATGAAGCCGTACGAGGCAATAGTACGTTAGAGAAATTAAGTACGTTACGGACCGTTTTTGCAGAGGACGGTACGGTTACTGCCGGCAATGCTTCTCCTTTGAACGATGGAGGCTCTGTCTTGATTTTAGCCTCTAAAGATTATGCAATTGCGTATGGGTTACCGTATTTAGCTACGATCAAAGGAGTGGCTGAAGTCGGTATCGATCCAAGTATCATGGGCGTTGCACCAATCAAAGCAATCAATACGTTGTTGGAAAAATCAGAACTTTCTATTGATGAAATCGATCTATTTGAAATCAACGAAGCGTTTGCGGCGTCATCGATCGTTGTGAATCGTGAATTGAATATCCCAGCAGATAAAGTCAATATTTATGGTGGCGCGATCGCCTTAGGTCACCCGATCGGCGCTAGTGGTGCGCGTATCTTGACAACGTTAAGCTATGCGTTGAGAAGAACACAACAACGCTATGGCGTTGCCTCTTTATGTATTGGTGGGGGTCTTGGATTAGCGGTTCTTTTAGAAGCCAATCTGCAAGAAGCTGGTGACGATCAAAAAAAAAAGTTTTATGAGCTGACACCGGAACAACGTAGACAGCGTTTAGTTCAAGAAAAAGTGATCTCGCAAGAAGACGCGACACATTTGAAAGAATCTGTGTTAGCAGAAGACATCGCCAATCATTTGATCGAAAATCAAATCAGTCAAGTAGAGATCCCATTAGGTGTCGCATTGAATTTCCAGTTGAATGGACAGAAAAAATGGATACCAATGGCAACAGAAGAGCCTTCTGTGATTGCGGCAGCGAGCAATGGCGCAAAGATGTGTGGCGATATCAGCGTCCAAATCCCGCAACGCTTGATGCGTGGGCAAATCGTTATGACCGGACGTTGTGATTATCGAAAAATCACTGAAGTCATTGAAGAAAG
This sequence comes from Enterococcus sp. DIV1298c, assembly GCF_017316315.1. Classification (NCBI taxonomy): domain Bacteria; kingdom Bacillati; phylum Bacillota; class Bacilli; order Lactobacillales; family Enterococcaceae; genus Enterococcus; species Enterococcus sp. DIV1298c. Next base: position 40,728 of record NZ_JAFLWG010000028.1, read on the forward strand.
AAAAGCAGAACTATTCAGTTGTGCAAACGAAAGTTACCCTTCGATCGTCAAGCGTGGCGGAGGTGTGCGTGAAATCTCTACTCGTGAATTTATGGGAAGTGAACATGCCTATCTTTCATTGGATTTTTTAGTTGACGTCAAAGATGCGATGGGTGCCAATATCATCAATTCGATTTTGGAAGGTGTTGCCCTTCGACTGAAAGAATGGTTTCCGGAAGAAGAAATCTTGTTTAGTATCTTGAGCAATCTAGCGACAGAATCTTTAGCGATCGCCACTTGTACGATTCCTTTTGAGCGGTTAGCAAAGAACAAAGAAACGGGTCAGTTGATTGCTGAAAAGATTCGTCAAGCAAGCGAATATGCTAAGTTAGATCCGTATCGGGCAACGACCCATAATAAGGGAATCATGAATGGTATCGAAGCGGTCATTTTGGCAACAGGAAATGATACACGGGCAGCTGCAGCGGCAATCCATGCGTATGCTGCCAGAAATGGGCATTACCAAGGATTGACCGACTGGCAGATCAAAGAGGATCATTTAGTAGGAAAATTGACTGTTCCTTTGGCTGTGGCAACTGTCGGAGGGGCGTCTAGAGTCTTGCCTAAAGCGAAAGCTTCTTTAGACATGTTAGCGATCGATTCTGCACAAGAATTGGCGCAAGTGATCGCAGCAGTCGGGTTAGCGCAAAATCTTGCTGCATTACGTGCTCTTGTCAGTGACGGCATCCAAAAGGGACATATGTCGTTACAAGCCAGAGCATTGGCGATCACAGTTGGTGCAAAAGGGGAAGAGATCGAACAAGTAGCAGCAAAACTGAGAGAATCAGGCAACATCAATCAACAAAACGCTTTAGCTGCCTTAGAAGCTCTTCGTACGGATAAAAAGTAGCGGTCAGTTCACGCAAGGTGGACAGCAAGGCAATGATTGCAAATAATTATCATTATTATAACGGCTCACCTTGGATGAACAAAAACATCAACGAATACTTGGCATCAAATGTTTATCATCTGAATTTAAGGTTTTTCATAAACAAACATAACATCTTTTTTGTTTTATCATCTTTGGTGGAGTTTCAATAGTTCTGATTAAACGTAACAGTCCTTGTTATTACAAGGATTTTGTTACGTTTTTTTGTATATTTCAACCAGAAATTATAGAACAGTTATTATTAAATTTTAAAAATAATTTATATTTAATTAAAAAAAGCTAAAGTTTCATATGGTTATTCGAGCTTTTCTTGTGAATGAATAATCAAACAGGTATACTTTTTTTCAAATAGAATAACTTGTTAGGCGAGACTCCTAAACAAACATAGGCTATTGCGCAGAAACGTCGAAAGACGCCAATGTGTAAAACAGGAATTGTCGGATTAAGGCTCTTCATAAGATAGCTAAGAGAAATCTTTACGTTGTTTAGTGTCAAAACTCACACGATGAGACTGAAAAGCCAATCGTATTTTTCGTTTGGCTTTTTTTATTCAAGATGGGTAAGTGACGTATCTCCGCTGTAACACAAAGGAGAAATATAGGATGGGTGTAAAAGATATTAAAAAATTAGACTTATATTTACTCGTACCATATCTGCTGATCAGTGTGATCGGTCTGCTGATGATCTATAGTGCGAGTACGTTTCGTCTGATGTCATTCGATCAAAGTACGAAACAGCTTTTAGTTCGACAATTGGTATTCGTAGGACTGAGTTGGGGAATGATTTTTTTCATTTATCGAATCAGACCTGCATTCATACTCGATCATCGAATCGTAAAAATAATGATGGGGATCGGTATCGTCGGATTGATGTTGACGAAAGTACCAGGAATCGGTGTCAATATCAGTGGGGCGCAACGGTGGATCTCCATTGCTGGCTTTCAATTCCAACCCGCAGAAATCGTGAATGTCGGTATGATCTTTTATTTAGCTCATTATTTTAGAACATCGAAGCAATCATTGAATGAACTGAAAAAACCATTTTTGATCATCTCTTTATGTACTCTGCTGATTTTATTCCAACCAAAGGTAACTGGTGCAATTTTATTGATTTTATTAGCAGCAATCATGATCACCACGGTGCAATTACCAGTTCGTTATATCTTAGTGTTTTTTGCAGGATTACTCAGTCTTTTTTTGGTTCTCGGAGGAATCATCTACTTGCTAGGAAGCAATGATTTATTACCAAGCCTTTTTGCACACACATATGATCGTTTGACGATTGCATTTAATCCCTTTTTAGATCCATATGGCAAAGGATTCCAGATGAGCCAATCTTATTATGCCATGTATAACGGTGGACTTTTTGGGTTAGGGCTAGGGAATAGTATTACCAAAAAAGGATATTTACCAGTAGCGGAAACGGATTTTATTTTTTCGATTATTTTGGAAGAGTTAGGGCTGATTGTTGGCCTACTGATTTTGGCATTGCTATTTTCAATCATCTTGCGCTTATTTGTTTTAAGCGCCAACGAGCCAAACCAACAAATCGGCTTGATCTATTTGGGAACAGGAATGCTGCTATTGTTACAGACGAGCATCAATATTGCGAGTATCAGTGGCATGATCCCAATGACCGGTATCCCATTACCTTTTATCAGTTATGGGGGATCAAGTTATTTGATTTTATCACTGCTATTAGGAGTGTGCCTGAAACTGTCTTCACGAGGTGCCAGAAATGAAATTTAAATTCAATGAATTCAACTACGCACTATTTTTACCGATTTTTCTTTTTTATCTATTGAGTGTTGCCGTACAATATGGTGCAGCAGTATATGATCAAGTTCCAGTCAGAAGTGTTGTGTTCAAACAAATTGTCTTTTGTCTGATGTCCTTAGCGTTGTTATTGATCATGCAGCGCGTGAAAACAGTTGTTTTTTTAAAATATTCTCCGTATTTTTATGCTTTTTCTCTAGTAGTGATGGCACTTTTGCATCGCTTTTATGACCCGGTGATGTTTCAAATCACAGGAACAAAACGTTGGCTAAGAATCGGTGGTTTCTCCTTTCAGCCTTCCGAGCTAGTAAAGTTGACGTTTATTCTAGTCGTGGTTTATGTGACGTTGATCTATGAACAAAATGTCAAGCACCGGACTGTCAAAACAGATCTGTTTTATGTCGGCAAGATTTTACTCGTTAGTGTGCCGACCTTCTTATTGATGTACATGCAAAAAGATTTTGGAACAAGTTTAGTCTTTGTCATTTGCTTGGGGGCATTATTCATGATCGCTGGGGTCCATTGGAAGATCATGACGACAATGACTGCTGTTCTAGTGATTCTCGGGGCCATTTTGATTGCATTAGTATTTACTGAATACGGCAACCAGATTTTATATCGTCTGAATTTTAAGACTTATCAGTTAGATCGGGTACGGGCATGGGTCGATCCATTTGCATATAGTCAATCAATTGGCTATCAGCAATCACAAAGTTTGCTTTCGATTGGGGCAGGCGGATTTAGTGGACGAGCTTCATCGATCAATCCAGTATACGTACCGGTTCGTGAATCAGATATGATCTTTACGGTAGTTGCTGAGTCATTTGGTTTTTTAGGAAGTGTTTCAGTACTCTTTTTATATTTTTATCTTTTTTATCAAATCATTTATAGCGCAATCGAAACAAACAATAAAGGAAACGTATATCTCGCAGTCGTCTTTGTTTTCGGGTTGCTATTCCAAGTGTTTGAAAACATAGGAGCGGCGATTGGTTTACTTCCACTAACAGGGATTCCTTTACCATTTTTAAGTCAGGGAGGAACTTCCCTTTTGGTCATTGGTTGTGGACTGGGTATTATTTTAGGGTTTAAAAAGTATGATTGAGAAGTAGAAGGGAAGTTATTATGAAACAGATACCAAAAGGAACATTGGTGGTAGCACTTGTATCATTCGTCTTATTGGCGACTTTATCCACACTAGTTATCACAGAAAATACAGCATTCAACCAACTCGATTTAGCGATTTATCAGCGAGATCATTTAATAGAAATCCCTGGATTAACCACTTTTTTCAGCAATTTTGCAAAGCTTGCAACGATTTTACCTACTTTATTTTTCACTGGCTTGCTTGCGATAGTTAGTTGGAGGAAGCAGTACCATAAACTGGCGGTTTGGTCAGTTTCTATGGTTTTAACAGTGAGTTTTGTCGGTTATGTTCTGAAACAAGCGATTCATCGGACGCGACCGGATGTGGAACAATTGGTTTCTAGATCGTCTTACTCCTTTCCAAGTGGTCATTCGATTTTGTCGATGACATTATTCTTAGTTTTTTTGATCACGATGTACATTATTTATCGAGAACAAAAGGTAAGTAAATTCGTTTGGGTAGCTGCTCTTTATCCAGTATTGATCGCTTGTTCTAGGATCTATTTGCGCGTACATTATCCAAGTGATATCTTCGCAGGTTTCCTGCTCAGTTTTTTAGTCGTTTTCTTATGCTATAGTTTATTTTTCTCTTTTATCACTAAAAAAACGGTCAGAAAAAAACATCAGCAAAAACGAGTGTTCAGTAGAAAGCAAAAAGGGTTGTTAGCCTTCATGTTGGTTCTTTTTTTCTTGGTAGCCTCTGGCGTCGCCTATGGTGTTCGCTTTTATTATGATGCAAAACAGACGGTGACCTCGATGCAACAGCCATTGAAAAGAGAAACCGTCCAACGTGAAAAAGATACGCCAGTTAGTATTTTAGTTTTAGGTATCGCCAATAATTCCATCCGAAAAACGGATTATCGGGCGAATACGATCATGTTAGTCACTTTGAATAATCAAAAGAAAACAACAACGATCACGAGTATTCCTAGAGACTCGTTTGTTGAGCTTGCAGATATGGACGGGAAGATCGACAAAATCAATCACGCCCATTCATATGGCGGGATCGATAAGATGGTGGATACCGTTGAACGTTACCTCGAAGTACCGATCCATCACTATGTGTCCTTGAATATGGATGGATTAGAAGCCTTGATCGATGCTGTGGGAGGAATCACTGTCAATAATGCGTTTGAATTTACAGCAGAAGATATCCATTATCCGGAAGGTGAGTTGGAATTAAATGGTTGGGAAGGCTTGCAATATGCGAGAATGCGGGCAGAAGATCCAGAGTCGGACTACGGTCGACAAAAAAGGCAAAGAGAAGTGGTCAATATTCTCGTCAATGAGTTTCTATCCGTTAAAAGTCTGTTCAACTATCGTCAACTGTTAGAAGTAGTAGGTGAAAATGGTACGACAGATATGTCCTTAGATCAAATGATCGAAATGATGAATGACTATCATACCGCGTTATCAAATATCACCAATCATCAGTTACAAGGGGAGCAGTATATTGGCGATGGAATCTTAGGAGAAGCAGGGATCTACTATGAAAAGATTCCAGAAGAGGAACGGATGAGAGTGATGCAACTGCTTCATGAACAATTAGAAATAAATGGCCAGAGCCTCTCTTATCAAGAGTAACTCTTGATCAAACCTGTGAAAGAAAAAAAGCAACGGAAATGACCGATTTTTGTCATTTCCGTTGCTTTTTAATTAGAAATCTATTTGTTCACGTTTATCTTTCGTTGATCGGTGTAGCAGCAAATTGTTCGATCAGTGGAACGAGTGTCAATTTCACTTTGTATTTGCGTTCCAACGCTTTTTCGATCGTAAACTCATTGACTGCGGACATAGAGATCTCCGCTAGTTTACGTGTGTCATCTTTGACTGTTTCGTTGATCACGACAGCATCTGCTGTTTTTTCAGCAGAGAATTTTGGATATTCTGCTACTTGTTTGGCAAAGTCATCAAAAGTCAACGCATCTGTCGAAGCGTTTTCGTCACTTGCTTGTCCATCCGTTTTTACTTCTTCACTGACTGGTTGAGAAGCTGTCTCTACTTTATCGACTTCTTTTGATGGTGCTTCTTTTACTGGCGCTTCGTTAGTAACTGGTGTTGCTACGGGTTGAGCAGTTGGTTGATCTTTTTTCATCCGTTGATCATTCCAGTAAGAAACGATCTCAATCAACAAGTTATCACGGAAACGTTCAAAAATCGTTGATTCACCTGAACGAATACGTTTCAAGACAGCTGTAAAATTATCGTCGATCGGGACATTGATACGTGTGTCTTCATTTGCTTGTCCAGCTAAGCCAATTGTTAGGACATGACGGTTTTTGGGATCAAGCATAACTTGCAATGGTAACCCATAACGACGTAAACTTTCTTCTTCCAATGAGCGGAATAATTGTGTGCGAATTCCATCTAAAGAAGGACGGAATTGTTTTAATAATTTCTGTTTTTGTTTTTTCTTCATAAATACTCTCCTTCATTCATACCCTTTCGATTATAAGAAAAAAATGAGCAAATGAAAAGGTTTATCAAGAAAAAACTTTTATTCCTCCTATAGAAAAGAAAAAAGAACCGGGATTTAATGAAAAATCCCAGTTCCAAACGGAGCTGTAAAAAGCATGTTGACTGATTTGACAGCCCGCTAATAGAGTTATTTTTTGGGCAGTAAGACAAAGGTGACTAATTCAGGTGAATAGATGACCTCGTGTCCTTGCCATTGCATCGTCATCAATGAATGATCCAAGCGCTTTTTTATTTCCGCAAGTTTTTCATCTCTTGACCAGTTTCTAGCTGGAAAATGCTGGATTTTTTCTGGTCGGATCAAAAAGATAAAATCTGGATCAAATGTTTGGGTCACAGTTTTTGGTAAACGATTTAAGCGGTCCACGGGGTTCATAAAATATCACTATCCTTTATCTTTAGAATTGTGCAGTATCTGGATCTTTTGCTTTACCAACGACGCCATCTAATTGGTCGATCGTTTTCATTTCTTCTTCTGTCAGTTCAAAATCAAATAATTCAGTATTTTCTTTGATTCTGCTTGGTGTAACAGATTTAGGTAATGGCAAGAAGCCATGTTGTAATGACCAACGCAGTGCTACTTGGGCAATGCTCTTGTTGTGAGTTTCAGCGATTTCTTTCATTTCTGGAACATCGAAGATTTTACCCGTTCCAAGAGGGCTGTAAGCTTCAAGAACGATGTCATGTTTTTGCGCATACTCAACAACAGGTGGTTGTAATTCACCAGGTGCAAGAAAGACTTGATTGACCATCGGCATGATTTTTGCTGTTTTAGCTAATTCATCCATGTGATGAGGTAAGAAGTTGCTGACACCGATTGCTTTGATTTTACCGGCTTCATATAATTCCTCAAACGCACGCCATGTTTCGGCATTAGCTTCTTGCCAATTCTCACGGAATGAGACTGGATTAGGCCAATGGATCAAGAATAGATCCACGTAGTCTGTTTGTAATTTTGTTAAAGAGTCTTCAAATGAGGACATCACTAAATCATAGCTGTGGTTTGAATTCCAAAGCTTAGTTGTCAAGAAAATCTCTTCGCGGGGAATGCCACTTTCTTTGATAGCTTGTCCAACACTTTCTTCATTTTTGTAACCTTGAGCGGTATCAATGTGACGATAACCCGCAGCTAAAGCTTCTTTTACTGAGGAAACAGCAACGTCTCCATCAGGGGTTTGCCAAGTACCGAAACCGACAACAGGGATTTCATAGCCGTTTGATAAACGATAAGTAGATGTTAATGAATTCATACTTTCAGCTCCTTTGATTTTAGTACACTTTAAGTGTAGCTTATTTTCAAAAAAAAGAAATGTATTTTGTTTGTTATATAATTTTTTTTTGCTCGAGCTATTTTGTCTCTGGCATTTTTGGTTGAATTTCCGTAAACTAGAGCAGAAAGGAATGAAACGATGGATATCTATTTAAAAAAAGCAATTTTGCATATTATTGATCGAGAAACAGGTTCCCCTGTATTTTCACAACAAGAATTGGATCTTACGAAAGAGTTTGTCCGTGATTTCCTACAAAAGAAAATCCAAAAAATCTCTTCTGCACAAACGAAAACAGGGCAACTAACGGAAGAAAGTCCTTTTTCACAAAACTTGAAACAGTGCCAAGAAAATTTTATTGAAGAAAGCGAACGCTTGGTGCAGCGGTGGTTTGACATTTATGCGGAAAGTGAAGAAGCCCCTAGTGCGGATGTCTTCGTTGTTTTGTATGAAGTGGATACAGTGATGTATTTAGCTTTATTGAAAGTCAATTATCGGGATGCGTATACTCATTTTGTAGAAGCAGATGAAGCAGGCATAGACAATCGTTTGATTTTGAATCGAGCGATTCTTGGGTCGAAATCGCAGAAAGCAGACGAAGCATTGGCAGTCAATTTATCCGATTTGACTTATGAATTGATTGAAAAGCGCTATGAATTTTCTGGTAAAAAAGAATGGTACTTCTCTGGTAAAGTGATCGAGAGCGTGCCAGCGCCTTCTTTAGAAGATAATGTCAAAGTGATCAAAAAAGTCGCAAAGCAACTTGGCAAAAAATTTGAAGCGGAAGAGTTCGATATCATGGCTGACTTAAAAGAGGCGGTGTATGATACGATCGAAGAAAAAGGGCGACTGGATCATGAACTGATTGCAGAAAAAGTCTTCAAAGAAAATATCACCGCTAAGTTGGCATTCCAAGAAGAAGTCCAAGAGCAAGGATTTATCCCAGAAGCACCACCAGTCAGAGAAGTGCAAGAAATTTCAGAGAAAAAATTTGGTAAACAAAAATTCCGTTTATCTAACGGCATTGAATTGATCGTGCCAGTCGATGTTTATCGTAATCCGGATCTGATTGAATTTGTCAATAATCCTGACGGCACGATCTCAGTGATGATCAAAAACGTTGATGAAGTACTGAATCGTTTATAAAGCTAGCTAGCAGTACAGAACAAAGTGGCTAGGTCCAAGAAAAAAGCCAACACCCACGAAATCTTCAGAATTTTGTGGGTGTTGGCTTTTTTTGTAAGTGAGTGATTGGTAGGCCACCATTTTTTGTTTTAGTGGCGAGTTTTCAATCATTGATCTAATTGATCTAAGGCTTTCTCAGGGACGTCAGGCGCTTTTACTTCTTCCCAACTGATCACGCCTTTACGTGGATTGACGAGTAGTTTTAAATAGGCATCCATCTTCAAAGGTCGTTCTCGTGCTTCTCGTAAAGTGATTGCTTTTTCTTCCCCTTGTGCGTTATATGCACTTTGATCATAGACATATACTGATATGTCCATGCCATCATCCGCTGAATCGACTTCTTTTTCTCCGTTTGTTGTGATTTTTGTATAATAGGTTTCGCCACCATAAAAATAATCATAGGCGATAAAGCTTCCTCCTAAGAAAATTCCTAGTACAACGAATACCCCGATTAGTTTTTTCATCATTTTTTCCACCTCAGATACTAGTTATCAGTTTACTTGGTTGCTCTCTTAATTATGAAGCATCTGACAAATGGGTCAAGTCAAATCATGAATTTTTAAGTGTTTCTTGGCTTCTTCTTCCTGTACTGGAAGAAGAGGTGACAAGTTAGCAACCAGCTAGCTAATTGATGTTCAATCTCTTTAGAGCCGTGTTTTGTGAAAAGTAACGGCTTTTATAGACGAATGATAACACAGAATAAAAGAAAAGGACAATAAGCATTGTTTGCTTTTTTAGCACTTATTTTTGGGGTCTGAATCCTTGGATCGCTTTAGTGTTTTCAGGTCTTTGATTGCTCGAGACAACTTGGTTGACTTTGACCAAGTTTGACGTATAATAGGTTTTGTTCATAACTTACAAAAAGTAAGCTCGACTGGCTTTCGAGTTCGATCGGAAAAAGGTTGTGATGGACGATGAGCTGAAATCATTTGAAAAGTTAGCTTAAACTGATTGATTTGGCGTACCTTACTATTGAGGTGAGAATAATGAGTATATATTCAGTCGGTAAATTCTCCAATCAATCTAAGGATATGCTAAAAAATTTTAATATACGGAGAAAAAAAGAGAATATAACCTCCATGCGTTTTTCGCAAGATGTGAAGTGTAATGATTTGAATGGACATAGAGCGAATATTACCCAAGGAAAGAAGGTGATAAGGGCTAAGAAAATTAGGCTACGTCCGACGAAAGATCAAGAACAACAATTGAGGCAATCAGCTGGTACTGCTCGATGGGTGTTTAATTGGGTGTTGAATATGCAAGAAATGAACCATCGATTTGGTGGGAAATTACTTACTAACAATGCCTTACGAAAGCATGTTACTCAAATGAAAAAGCGCTCAAAGTATGCTTGGTTATCCCAAGTATCAAATAATGTGGCGAAACAGGCAGTCAAAGACGCTTGTGATGCCTACCAAAAATGGTTCAATGGTCTTAGTGGAAAAAGTCGTCTAAAAGTCGATAAGCCACGTTTTAAGTCCAGAAAGAAGACAAAACCTGCTTTTTATAATGACAATGTCAAATTGAAAGTAAAAGCGAAATCCGTTCTACTTGAAAAAATTGGTTGGATAAAAACTAGTGAACAATTGCCAATGAAGACGAAATATATCAATCCACGAATCTCTTACGATGGCAAGTATTGGTATCTTTCTGTTGGCATTGAAAAAAAATGTGACAAACAAAAACTAACTAATGAAGTGCTAGGTATTGATTTAGGAATCAAAAACTTAGCTGTTGTCTCAAATGGCAAAATCTACAAAAATATCAACAAGACAAAGAAAATAAGAAAGATTGAGAAGCGTTTACGTCGGTTACAGCGTAAAGTTTCTCGAAAATACGAGATGAATAAGGAGGGAAACCGATTTGTCAAAACATGTAACATCTATAAATTAGAAAAGAACATTCGGCACATACATCGAAAACTAGCAAATCTTCGTCAGAACCATATTCATCAAACAACGACTGAGATCGTGAAAACCAAACCATCGAAAATCGTTGTTGAAACATTGAATGTAAAGGGCATGATGAAGAACAAGCACTCAGCTAAATCAGTGGCACAACAAAAGTTCTATGAGTTCAAACGTCAACTTCAATACAAATGTGAAGAGTACGGCATTGAATTTGTCGAAGCAGATAGATTCTATCCAAGTTCTAAATTGTGTTACGAATGTGGGCATAGGAAAGTGAACTT
>NZ_JAFLWG010000029.1:0-1061 GCF_017316315.1 Enterococcus sp. DIV1298c
AAGGAGGGATTACCTCCCATGTGATTCATGGTCGCTTAGATTACACTCCCTCTTGTTGTACAAGATGTGGGATTAAAAACGAAGGACAAGTAATTAAGTATGGTACTCACCAAACCACGATTCAATTACTGCCGATTCGTTCCAACAAAACTGTCTTAAGTCTTAAAAAAACTCGCTTTCTATGTAAAGAGTGTGGCGCAACTTTCTCTGCTGAAACTTCTTTAGTCGATCGCAATTGTTCGATTTCTGTCGACTTGAAACGAAAAATCATGGCAGAATTAGCGATCAACTCCAGTAGAAAAGACATTGCCATCCGGTACTTCGTATCGGATGTAACGATTTTACGCATTATGAAAGTCGCCGTGAAGAACGTGAAACTCCGCTTTGACTACTTGCCTTCTGTTCTTTGCTTTGATGAATTTAAAGCGATGAAATCTTGTGTTGGGAAAATGAGCTTTATCTTCATGGATGGCCAAACCAATCAGATTCTAGGTCTTCTTGAAAGTCGTAAACTTGCTTATTTACGTACCTATTTCTCTCGCTACACCCGTCAAGCAAGAGAAAACGTCCAATATATCGTCATGGATATGAACGCTCCTTATTTTGAATTAGCGAAAAGTATTTTTCCCCATGCACAAATTATCACGGATTGCTTTCATATTATCCAACATATCCACCGGTCATTGAACCATTTACGGATTCAAATCATGAACACGTATCGCAAGATCGATCGCCTGAAGTACAAACGATTCAAACGTTTCTGGAAGTTGCTTCTAAAGGATTCTTATCTATTAAATAGCTCTCATTACCGTTATGATTATTCCTTTAAGCGACCAATGACTGAAAAAGCGATTGTCGATGAATTACTAAGCTATGATTCCACCTTGAAGCTGGCTTATGACACCTGCCAACTCCTTCTTTATCATTATAAACAAAAGGATACGAACTACTTTTTCGAAGTGGTGAACACCTTAGATACACAACTTCCTGAGTGGTTTCGTAAGAAACTCACTTTCTTCAATAAATATAGAACAGGTATCGAGAATGCCTTTCAAACACCC